>CALMWJ010000085.1 GCA_937873525.1 uncultured Peptococcaceae bacterium
CAAAGGTCGATTCATCCACGCCATACTCAGGACCGGCCCCCTGAGATTGTGGTGATGGACGATATAAACGGCGGGCGTTTCCGGCTCCGCTGAAGAAAAGACCTCATGCCGGGGCGTCAGTCTGCGTATCACAAAGCGCAGGAATCTGAAAAATCGGCCATAATATCTCGCATCCATTCCCGATCCCCCTGAAGGTTTATTCCACTGGATTCAAAGGAGCATGATCTTAAAGCCCGCCGGCCGCATCGCTGCCGCGGAAGACCCATCGCAGCTGAACCTGATAGCTGATGACGTATAAGATGAAGTCGACGATGATCTTTATAACGGATGCATCCACCTGCCAAAATAAGCTGACGGTATAGACAAGCCCTGCGGAGGCCATCATCTGGAAAAAACACACGATATAATAACGGGCTGCCTCATCCGTTCGATTCCCCCGAGGGGAGAAAATCCGTTTCTTATTCACCGCAAAATTAAATAAGAAGGAGATCCCGCGGGCGACGGCCGTGCTGGCAAAAATCCTTCCCGCCGGGGCGAATCCCGCAAAGGCAAAGCGGTTCAGCAGGAAAAAACAGAACCAATCCATGATCAGCAAGCCGACGGCGGAGGCGGGAAAATGAACGAAGCCGGCGAGGAGGATCCGCAGGATGCGGGTAGAGTCCTTGACCGTACTGTAATGGGAGCCGGCATTGTGATCGAAATACATGGTCTTGATGGGGATCAGCGTGAAATCAAGCTGGCATCGTCTGGCTTGAATGAGCATATTCAGCTCATATTCAAAGCGTTCCCCTTTCAGGTCCGCCATCCAGGCGAGTTCTTTGGCGGGGATCCCCCGAAGACCCGTCTGGGTATCATGGATCCGGCTGCCATAAAGCAGCCGGAAAAGCCAGCCAGTAACCGAATTGCCAAGGTGACTGCGAAGGGGCACATTTTCGTTTCTGAAATTGCGCACACCCAAAAGGATCGAGCCTTTCGCAGATGAAAGACGTCTGCCGATCGTGCAGATATCCTCCACACTATGCTGGCCGTCGGCATCCGCGGTCACCACCCCGTCCAAATCGGGGCAATGATCCATAAAATAACGAAAGGCCGTTTTCAGGGCCCTGCCTTTACCTTGGTTGACGTCATGGGTGAGCACCACGCAGCGTTCCAGTTGCGCAATCCGCTCAAAGGTATCCTGAAAGGATGCGTCACTGCCGTCGTTGACCACAATGATCCGGGGTATGCCGCATTGCAGCAGGGAACGGATCATGTCGACAACACCGGGAATCGGATTCAAGGCGGGGATAACCACCGCACAATGGATATTTCCGAGATTCCCTCCATCATAAATCAAATCTGACAAATGCATCATCCCCACACGTTTATTCTGGACGTCTGTGGTTCATCTGTTTCATGATTTCTAATCCAAATGCTGCTAGAAAGTGACCATTTTGTCCGCCCACTCCACGACTTGGACACAATCCACCATGGTCGAGATAGGGCAGGCATCCGAACCTTCCATTTGCCGGGATTTCAGGCAGGTGCCGCAAGCCAGGACCTCTCCGCCGGCTCCGAGAAAGGCTTTCA
>CALMWJ010000086.1 GCA_937873525.1 uncultured Peptococcaceae bacterium
GGACTGCCTTTCCTGTGGGGGAGCCGTCAGGGGGACTCTGTGAAAATGGCGGCCACCGACAAACTGGTGATTCCATCTAATCTGGCTGGATTGCCGGCGCTGGCACTGCCCTTCGGATCCTCGGAGGGATTGCCTGGGGCGGTCCAGCTCATTGGGAAGCCATTTTCGGAAGCGATGCTGCTGGGAATCGCCGACTACCTTGAACAGGAGGGGCCGCGCCTATGACCACTTATGAAATCGTCGTCGGAATCGAATGCCATGTGGAGCTGAAAACGAAGACCAAATTGTTCTGCGGCTGCGCCGCGGAGTTTTCCGATGATCCGAACCGTCGCGTCTGCCCGGTATGCCTGGCCTTGCCCGGCGCTTTGCCCGTGGTCAACCGGCAAGCCATTGAATACGCCGTGAAAGCTGCGCTGGCACTGCATTGCGAGGTGCAGCCCTTCAGCCGCTTCGACCGGAAAAACTATTATTACCCAGACTTGCCGGGCGCCTACCAAATTACTCAGATGTTCCATCCCATCGCCAAGGGTGGTTATGTGGATATTGAAACCACGAAGGGTTCCCGGCGGATCCGCCTGAACCGGATCCATGTGGAAGCGGACGCCGGAAAGCTGCTTCACGCAAGCGGCGGCATCGGCGGCGCGGGAGGAACCCTGGCGGATGACAACCGGGCAAGCACCCCATTAATCGAAATTGTTTCGGAACCGGACCTTCGGTCCGCCGAGGAAGCCCGAGTCTACGGCGAAAAGCTGCGGACCATTCTGGAATATGCCGGTGTCTCCGACGTCAAGATGGAGCAGGGCTCCATGCGCTGCGACGCCAATGTCTCGGTTCGCCCCAAAGGGGACCCGGTCTTGGGCACCCGTGCGGAAATCAAGAACGTTAATTCCTTCAAGGCCTTGGAAAGGGCTGTGAACTACGAGGCGGACCGGCAGATCGACCTGATCGAGGATGGCGGGTCAGTCGTACAGGAAACCCGGGGCTGGGATGATGAAAAAGGCGTCAGCATCTCCATGCGCTTAAAAGAAAACGCCCATGACTACCGATATTTTCCTGAGCCGGACTTACCGCCGATCCTTTTGGACCCGGAGCGGATCAAAGGCATCGGCTTGACCCTGCCTGAGATGCCGGAAGATCGAAAGTCCAGGTGGATCAAAGAATTGAACCTGCCTGCCTGCGACAGCGAACAGATTGCCTCCAGCCGCTTTTCGGCGGAGCTTTTTGACCGGACGGTGGCTTTGGGCGCCGATCCGAAAACTGCCGCCAACTGGATCATGGGGGAATGGACGCGCTGCGTGCGGGTCAAAGGCATCGGCATGGAAACGGAGCCTGTGAAGGCCGAGCATCTGGCGGCCTTGCTGGGACAGGTGTCGGCAGGGAAAATCAATAACAAGCAAGCGAAGGAAGTTTTCGAGGAAATGTTTGATACCGGAGAAGCCCCGGAACAGATCATCCAGAGGAAAGGCATGGTGCAGGTGTCCGACACCGGCGCTCTGGATGCGATCGTCCAACAGGTCCTGGCGGACCATCCCAAATCCGTGGAGGATTACCGGAACGGGCGGACCCAGGCCATTGGATTTCTGGTGGGCCAGGTAATGAAGGCCAGCAAGGGGCAGGCCAATCCAGGCCTGGCCAATCAGCTTCTGGCGGCCGCATTGGAGGCGATGAAGTGAGGGTTCAATGGGAAAATCTCATGTATTATGCCATGCTCATGAGCGTGTTTTCCTGTCTGATGATGGGTTTCGACAAAAAAAAGTCCATGAAACGCGGCGCCCGGCGGATTTCCGAAAGGACTTTATGGATGTACGCCATCCTGGGCGGCGCCCTGGGGACCTGGCTGGGCATGCTGATGTTTCGCCATAAAACCCAGAAAACGTCGTTTAAGTATGGTATTCCGCTGCTGGTCCTGATACAATGGGGCTACTTTACGGCCTGCGCTGCAGGTCTGCTCGGATAACGGAGGTCCATATGCATGCGATTGTCATTGGCGCAGGGAAGCTGGGGTTCAGCATCGCCCGTTTGCTGGCGGCGGAAGACTATGATGTGACCATCATTGAGAAAATTGAAGAGCGGGGCATCAATCTGGAAGAACACCTGGATGTGAACGTGATCTACGGCAACGGCGCCAGCATATCGGTGCTGGAAGCTGCCGGCGTTTCCCAGGCCAAGCTGATGGTGGCGGTCACCGAAGTCGATGAGGTGAACATGGTGGCCTGTATGCTGGGCAAGCAAGCCGGTGTGGAACAGACCATTGCACGGGTGCGCAATCCTGAATATCTCGAGGACAAGCGCGCAGGCCGGGATTTGATCTCAGGAATTGACTTGATCATCAATCCGGAGCTGGTCACGGCCCGCGAGATCGCCAAGCTGATCGAAGTGCCTGAAGCCTTGGATGTGGTTTACTATGCG
>CALMWJ010000087.1 GCA_937873525.1 uncultured Peptococcaceae bacterium
ACCCCGTCATGGGCATGATGGATAGCGGGAATCAAGGCATCATGGTGGCGCTGCCTATTTCGGTGGTTGCCAGAAATAAGAAGCTGCCGCGGGAAAGGATGCTGAAAGGCTTGGCGCTGGGTTTTTTAGTGACGATTTATATCAATCAGCAAATTGAGTGGTTTCCCTTGATTTGCGGCACGGCGACGTCTGCCGGACCGGGTGTGGCGGCGGCGGTTGCCTGGATGCTGGGCGGTTCGATTGAACAAATTGAAGGCGCTGCCCGAAATGCCATGGCCAGCCTGGCAGGCGTTTTATGTGATGGCGCGAAAGGCGGATGTGCGCTGAAGCTTGCCTCGGCAGCCAGCGAAGCCGTATTGGCAGCCTTTCTTGCTTTGGCGGGAACCATGGTCAATCCGGATGAGGGGGTTGTTGCCGCCAGTCTGAAGGGGACCATCAAAAAGCTTTCTTTGATAAGCAGGCTTGGAAAGGAAGACCGGGATCATACGGTTTTGGAGATCTTAAAAGCAACGCCTTGAGGGCAATACGGATGTGGAGGTAATGATGAATCCGATTCAGGAAGCGAAGGAATACATTCAGGAATATACCGAAACCATCGCCCAGGTTTTGGAGATCGAGGCGACCATCGTGGACCAAGACTGCATCCGGGCTGGAGGGACAGGGCCATACAGTCAGCAGCTCGGCATGCCGATCCCGCACGGGTCTTTTTATCAACGGATCCTGAAAACCCTTGAGCCGGGGGTCATTGAGGACAATCATGAGGTGTTTGCCTGTCAAGAGTGTGAATACCGGAAGCAATGCGGTGAGCTGGCGACGATCGGTTATCCGATTGTTCTCAACCATACGGCTGTGGGCGTGATCGGATTGATTGCGTTTACCGAAGAGCAGAAAACGAAAATCAAGAACAATTCACCCAAACTGTTGCAGTTCCTTGGGCATATGGCCAACCTGCTTCAGAGCAAGCTCCAGCTGTCCGAGCAAAACCGATTGCTGGAGAAGCAAATGCAGGAAACCTTGAACGCGGTCAATCAGATGCATGCTTTTCAAAACATGCTGGGCAATCAGGCCAACTTCCTCTCGGTGCTGCAAAAAGCCCAGCGAGCAGCCGTGGGCACATCCACCGTGCTCATTACGGGTGAAAGCGGCACCGGCAAAGAGCTTTTGGCGCGGGCGATCCATGGCGCCAGCAACCGAAGCAGCAAGCCCTTTATTGCCGTGAACTGTT
>CALMWJ010000088.1 GCA_937873525.1 uncultured Peptococcaceae bacterium
CCAATCATAATATTCAGGATTTCCACGTCGGTCGATTTCATGCCACGGCTTCCCATTCGTCCGATGTTCTGGATCGTTTTTTCATAATCCTTTTCCACCAGTCCGTCTCCGAAGGGAAAAACCAAGCCGCGTTTTGCCATCTCGAAGCCGATGATGCCCGCATCCACAGCACTGGAAATCTTTGCGGCGCAGGAGGCTTTGGCTCCGTCGCAGACGATCCCGCCCACGTTGCCCAAGGCATTGATCAAGGTTTTTCCGATAACATCGTAATCCGCTCCATTGAGGTAGGCAATACCGCAAGCCGCGGATGCGCCGGCGGATACCGCGCCGCAGTATGCCGAGAGATTGCCGATATAGCGTTTTTGATGAACCGAGAGCAAGTTGCTCAGGACCAAGGCCCTGTAAAGGGTTTCCTCTTCAGCCCCCATATCCTCAGCATAGACAACCACTGGCATCGTGCAGGTGATTCCTTGGTTACCGCTCCCGGAGTTGATCACCACCGGCATCGAGCAGCCATCCATCCTGGCGTCCGATCCTGCCGCCGCCGCGGCGCGCGCCCGGATCCGCACATCATTCCCGGCCATTTCCATCAGGGTTTGTCCAACCTTTGCACACCAGTCGTGGGTCAGCCCTTCTTTGGATATCGCTGTATTGTACTCGATTTGCCGGCTGATGATCGGCTTGATGTCTCTCAGGTCAACCTGATCGGCGAACTCAAGGATGTCCTTGATGTTGAGGGCCGACCGGTCCGACGAGGCTTCTTTCACAGAATCCTCAATCTCAAAAACAACCTTGCCGTTCTTTTCGATCCGGGTAATCCGGTTATGTCTGGCGCGGATTTCCACGGCGGCCGATTCGATCCCCGCCATCAATTCAGCCCGGATAAAGAGGCCGCCTTCCCCGGTCGCCAGCTCCACCTGGCAGAGCCCCTCTTCGCCAAGCCGCTTGCTCTGATCCATGTGCTCCTGCTCCACTTGGCTGATGACTTCAAGCTCCAGCTCCGCCTTGCCGCCGACAGCGCCCAGGATCGCTGCCGCCTCAACGCCTTTCTGTCCGCCCGAGTTCGGCACCGTAACGCTCTTCACATTCTTGATGATGTTGCCGCTGCACCGGATCACCATCCGTTCCGGCAGATGTCCCAAGACTTCCCTGGCCTTTGCAGCCGCATAAGCAATCGCGATGGGTTCCGTGCATCCCATGGCCGGAATCAGCTCTTCTTTCAGAATATTCAAATATCTGTCATGTTGGTGCCTGTCCATTACCGCATTCTCCTTCAGGTATTCAGGTTTACTTGCCCTTTTTAAAGAAGGACACCTGACAAACCGGGCATCCCTGGGCAAGGGTTTCGCCCAAGTAGAAGTCGTATCCCATGGCTTTTGCGATATTCCGGTCGCCATCCATGGCGATGTCGCACAGCTTCTCACAGGTTTCATCATCAAAGCCCAGATCCACCCATGCTTTCAGAAGGGGGCAGTGATGGAATTCCAGATCCACCCGATCCTCATTTTTAGTTGCGAATTCGATTTCAAAGCTCTTCAGCAGGGTCGGCGAAAGGAAGGTGTCGGCAAAGCAGGCCACATTCTCCGGGTCCGCACACTTGGATTTAATTTGATTCCCCTGAGTCAGTCCTGTTTTTTCAACGGCCTTGCGGATGAATTTTTCAGCTTCCTCCGCTTTTCCTTCTTCTTTCGCTGCAACATAGGTCAGGCCGGTCCAGGTGGCCCGATGGCCGATGGCGCCTCTCTGGATGTCGACGAGCTGGTCTCCGTGGATACTGATTTTGTTGTCAATCATTTTTTCTTCCTCCTAAATTTAATATATTTTTGTTTGATCAACCTTGTTTGTTTTTACTTTCCGCCTCAAGCCGCTCAAAGGCAAAGGTCGGATTCAGAGTCATGCTGCGTCCTCCGGAAACCTCGATGGTCGTCGCCGTCATGTAGCTGGCTGCATCACTCGCCAGGAATACGATGGGTTTTGCGATCTCTTCCGGTTCCGCCATGCGCCGCAGCAAGGTTGCATGGGCATTCCGGTCGAGTTCGGCTTGAAGAATGTTCGCTTTGACCAGCGGCGTCACGGTAAAACCCGGCATCACACAGGTGACGCGGACATGGTTTGCGCAATACTCCCCGGCAAACGTATTGGTCAGATTGTTGATGGCGGATTTCAACGGTCCATAGAGGGTGCTTCTTCCGGCGGATGAGCAGCGCGCCGCAAGGGAACTGACGTTGACGATCGCTCCGCCAGTATGCTTCATGGAACGAAAGGCGGCCTGGCAGCCGAAGACGACGGACTTGAAGCAGATCCCGGTCATAAAGTCGATTTCTTCATCGTCATACTCGGCACCCTTTTTGAAACCGGTGGCGCCCACATTGTTGACCCAGCAGTCGATCCTTCCGAACGTTTCGTGGACGCGCTCCGCAAAAGCGTAGACTGCCTCTCCGCAGGTCACATCGACGGGTTCAAAAAACACTTCGCCATATGGACTCAAGGACGCGGCCGCCGCCGCCAGCTCAGCCTCATGCCGGGAACAAATCGCCACCTTGCAGCCTTCTTCCAGGAAGGCTTTTGCCGTGGCAAAACCGATGCCTTTGCTGCCTCCGGTAACGACCGCTGCCTTTCCCTTCAGACCAAGATCCACATCATCGCCTCCGTTCTGATCGATTAACCTGAACTTTTTTATTTGAAGAACATTGCCATCACAAAACCGGCAATCAAAACCGAACCGGAGGTCGCACTGACAAATCCTGCCACCAGGGTTTTAGGCAGCATATGGTCTTCAAGAAGCTTGTACTCCTCTTCGTTGTCTGCCAAGACCTTGGCCGCTTCAACACTTAAGGTGTAGCTGGCAGGAAATCCTCCGGCCAAAGTGCCTAAGCCGAGCGCAAAGGACATCGGTACGCTCATGCCGAGCTTTTTGCCCACGGGAATGGCGAACAATGCAACGCCAGCCGTTGCCAACACAATGAGGACCGCAAAGTCTTTGATCAGCTGTACCAAGGTTTCCGGAGTCACGGTTTTAAGCTGGGAGAACACAAACATCATGATCACCGTGTAAACCAGCCCCATGCTGCGCGAACGTACCAAGGTGCTTTTTTCAATGAACCCGAAGGCGGTTCCAAAGACGCCCAGGAAAAGCGCCCAGACGAATTTTGAAACATATCCCATGGACAGCTTATCCAGATAGGCCGCCATGACGGTCAGGATCACCATGGTAAACATATAGGTAAAGTCGCTCTTGTATTTAGCAGGAATTTCGGGAAAAATATGGCGTGCATGCCGTTCAGGCTGTGCCTTTGCCGCCGCGGGTTCTGCCTTGACCACTGAGATCTTTCCAGACCGGTAATCCTTCAGCAAGGTTCTGCCTTCCCTTTTTAAGCAGATGCTGGTCAGCGGATAACCGACAAATCCCTGCAAAACATAGACTGCCATGGCCAGGATGGCCAACTGCTCGGTCGGGGCAACCGATTGCATCATCATGGCGGCGACAAATCCACCGGTCAGCGGAGGCGCGGCAATGGCTGCCATTTCGACGCCCATCAGGGGCCCGCCGATTGCTAATATGACCACAAGGATGCCCAGCATGCCCGCCAGAGTGATCAGGACCGTCTTCCATTGTTCGACCAATTCCTTGATATCCAGCATGGTGCCCAGATGAACCACCATCATCATCACCAGGAAGGTGGGCAGGTTCGCCGCGATCCCTCCCAGCTGCAGGATGTCTTTGGGGAAATAGACCCAAAAGCCGATGACAAACAGGATCGCACTGATAAACATTGAAGGTACAAAGGCCTTCGTGGCAGTAGAAATCACTTCGCCGACGATCAAAAGGATCAGCATGGTCAGAAAAGCCGTCTGAGTGTCCATTTGAACCTGGCCGGTAGCTACCTGGTATACGCCGAAATACAGGAAAGAGGCCGCCATCATCAAAAGAAGAATATAACCGATCAGTTTGTTCCCAGGTTTCGTTTGAGCTATCATACCTTTTTTCCCTTCTTTGTTGAAATTACCTACTCGAGTACGCGGCCTAATCATATCACGATAGATAATATTGGTCAATACGTTTTTAAATTATTCTCACAACGGGGTGTTTTAGGACGCATTTCCTGTGTTTTTCAGGGTTTTGGTGGCTATTTTGCGTCATTTTTGCTTTTCTTGATATGACCACACTTATCTATCGATAGTATATTATTCATCGTCCTGTTCGATCACACTTGACTTTTCGCCTTAATATAGGTATCTTATATCTATGGAATACATATTAATGGGGTGGTTACATGATATCCGAACAAGGCAGTACCTTGAAGGAGCAAGTTTACGACGCGATTTTCTCTGATATTATCAATGGGGCGTACGACATCGACATCATTCTGACCGAAAAGTTTCTGATGGAGAAGTATGGCGTCAGCCGTGCTCCGATTCGCGAAGCCTTGACGCAGCTGACCGGCGCTCACATCCTTGTCAGCATTCCGAGACAAGGCTATAAAATCTTGCAGCCTAGCGAAGAGGAGCTCTACGAGATCATAAAGTTCCGTTCTGCCTTAGAGTGTTCCTTTCTGGAGAACTATTCCATGTTTATCAACAAGGATTGCATCCGGGAGCTCAGGAAATCCTGCGCTGAATACTCCAGCTGCCCGGCCGGCGACTTCATGGCACACTGGCACTGTAACATCCAGTTCCATCTGAAGCTTTTTTCAATGTATGGCAATCATTACGCTTATCGTCTTCTGGAAGATGCTTTGAACATCCAGACCATCTTTTTCGTGCAGAAGAAATTCGGCGCCACCATGGACCTCCATCTGGCTTTTGTCGATTACCTGGAGAGAGGCGACATCAAGACCGCGGTATCGCTCCTTCGGGCAGACATCGACCGTCTGCTTGTACCGGCCACGCCGCCCGTTCCGGTCGAGCAGACCCGATAAGGACGCGATCAATGGACCGTAGAGCGAAACCGGATATCAGCCGGCAATTGGCCAACGCTAAGATCCTCCCGCTATTGATACGGCTTACCATTCCGGTTACCGTGGCTCAGCTGGTCAATGCCCTTTACAGCATTGTGGACCGGATGTACATCGGCCACATGCCGGGTACCGGCACCCTGGCTTTGAGCGGTATGGGGCTGACTTTCCCGATCATTATGGTGATCACCGCCTTCAGCTGCCTGCCCGGGATGGGCGGAGCGCCGATAGCCGCCATTGCCATCGGTGCCGGAGACCGGCATCTGGCACAGCGGTATCTGAACAATGCTTTCACGATGCTTCTGATGATCAGTGCGATCCTGACCATCGGCTGTCTGCTGATTCTGGACCCTATGCTGATGGCTTTCGGCGCCAGCGAGGCTACCCTGCCTTACGCCAGACAATATCTGGGCATCTACCTGACCGGCACCGTGTTCATGGAGATCGCCATGGGATTAAACCCCTTCATCAATACCCAGGGACACACCGGGATCGGCACCCTCACCATCGTCATGGGCGCGCTGCTGAACATTGTGCTTGACCCCATCTTTATTTATGTCCTGGACCTGGGGATCTCGGGCGCCGCCATGGCCACGGTTATTTCTCAAATGGTTTCCGCCGCCTGGGTCCTCCGGTTTTTATGTTCAAAAAAATCTCTCCTCCGCTTGAACTTTCAGGATATGAAACCCGATCGCCAGGTGATTCGCGCCACCTGCGCTCTAGGGGTCTCCCCCTTTACCTTTCGAATCAATGAAAGCATCGTCGTGATCATCCTGAACCGCCTGCTCCTGTATTATGGCGGGGCTGCCGGCGAGCTTCATATCGCTTCTATGGCAATCCTGAGCAGCCTGGGCCAGATTTTTTTTATGCCGCTCATCGGCATCATCAGCGGGGCACAGCCGATCCTCAGCTACAATATGGGCGCCAAAAACTATCCCAGGCTTCAAGATACGGTCAAATATGCGCGCGTTCTGAGCATTGCCTGCGCTTTGACCATGTGGCTGGCCATGATTCTGTTTCCCGGCGTTCTCAGTCAGCTCTTTACCCGGGATGCCGAGCTCATCCGTTTGACCACCATGACCATGCGCATTATGTTCTGCACCGTTGCGGTCCTCGGCCTGCAAATGGTCAATCAAAATGCTTTTGTGGCCATGGGAAACGCCCGGTACTCCTTTTTATTCGGCATCATGCGCAAGCTGCTGATCCTGGTCCCCCTGGCCTTCCTGCTGCCGCATTGGTTTGGCGTGTGGGGGGTTTATATGGCGGAAGCCGTATCCAACCTATTGACCACCATTGTGACGCACCTGGTTTTCACCCGATATATGAGCGGTTTGAAGGCGCGCTTCGAAGCCGCCTGAATAAGGACCGCCGAAAAAAAAGCCTGACGCCAGCCGATATTTTACTCGGGGCGTCAGGCTTTTTTAGGTATGTTTCATGGACGGCAAGGATCATCTTTGCCGTTTGAGGGGATCAGGCACAGCTCGTTTTAAAGTTTTTCCAATATCCATAGGAATCCAGCATATATCCAAGGATGTCCATGCCATAAACCTCTTGCAGAAACCTGGAATCGATCAGTTTTTCGGCATCTCCCATACCCCGGATACAGCCGTCCGTCAAAAACAGCATATTCTCCGACAAGCGCATGGCCAGGTTGATGTCATGGAACACACCGATCACCGCATGATGGTCGGTGTGAGACCATTCCTTCAAATAATCCAACAACTCCAGCTGGTGCCGGATGTCCAGGTGATTGGTAGGCTCGTCCAATAAAATCAGCTGAGGCTCCTGCGCCAGGGTCCGCGCCAGAAGAACACGCTGCAGCTGTCCTCCGGAAAGGGTATCGATCATCTTGTCCCGAAGGTCGCTGATGTCCGTGGTCTTCAGGCACCGTTCCACGATTTCCCGGTCTTTTTTGGTTGGGCTCCCGAAAAAAGAGCTTCTGGTATACATATAACGGCCAAGCATTACCGTTTCATAAACCGTATAAGGAAAATAGATGCTGGAAATCTGGGTCATCACAGCGATTTTCGACGCGATTTCCCTCCGGTTCATAGCACGGATGTCTTTTCCGTCCAGCAGAATATCGCCTTCCGATTCGATCAGAGCGGCAATGGCGCGGATCAGCGTGGTCTTGCCGCAGCCGTTGGGCCCTAATATGCTCAGGCTTTTTCCCCGGGGCAAATCGAAGCTGATATCATGGAGGACATTTTTGCCATTGTAACCTGCCGTGACGTGGGCCATCTGAAGCATATCATGCGCCCTTCTTTCTTTTCCCAAAATAAATGTAAGCGAAAAATGGTGCGCCAATGAGGGCGGTCACCGCCCCCACGGGCAATTCGGCCGGAGACAGGATGGTTCGGGAGGTCAGGTCCGCCAGCGTCATCAAGGCGCCGCCCAGCAACGCCGACGCCGGCAGAACGATCCGGTGGGATGAGCCAAACAGTTTTCTTACCGCATGGGGTGCAATCAGATCCACAAAGCCGATGATCCCCGTAAAGGAGACGGCGGTCCCCGTCATCAAAGCCGCCGCGGCCATCAGGATGAATTTGACCTTTTTCAGTTCTACCCCGGCAGACAAAGCCTGTTCTTCCCCGAAGGTCATAATATCCATTTCCTGGACGTAGCGCATCAGCAGCAAAATGCCTGTCAGGGTTACCGTCGTCATGACACCCAGCTCCTGCCAGTCGGTTGCTGAAAAACTGCCCATCTGCCAGAAAATCAGCTGCTGGAGGTGTTCACCGGCCAAAGAAGTCAGCAGCGTCAGAAGGGCATTGACAAAAAGGGAAATTACCATGCCCACCAGGATGATGGTGTTGTTCTGCATGCTTCGGTCAAGCTGATGGGAAAAGGCAATCGCAAGAAACACCGTGGCGAGGCCGAATACGAAACCTGCCAGGGGCAAGGAAAAGGCGCCTGCGAAAGGAATAGAAAACCCTGTCAGGATCATGAGGGCTGCCCCCAGCGAAGCCCCGGAGGAAACCCCCATCGTATAGGAGGACGCCAGGGGATTCCTTAAAAGAGACTGCATCACCGCTCCGCTGACCGCTAAGGCGCCGCCTTCCACAAAAGCAGCCAGGGCTCGCGGGAGACGGATTTTCCAGAAAATCGACACCACGATCGGGTCGATGCCTTCCGGCAGGACCGTACCAAAGGCCTGGTGCGCGAAGATTCTCAGGCTGTCTTCCATCGGGATGGCAACGCTGCCGGTGCCGGACGCCGTCAGCAGGACGACAATGGATATCAATGCCAGAAGCGAAAATTTAAGGCGCGTGCTGTTCATCATCACTGGATTGCGGAATACGCTTCGGGGTAAACCGCCTTGGCCATCTGCTTCAAGGCCTCGGCGATGTGATGGTTGGTCAGGTTGCTGGCTCCGTTATCGATATAAAAGACCTGTTTGTTCTGGATGGCTTTCATGGCTTCCCAGCCCTTCCGGGAAAGGATGTCCTGAACCGGATCTTCAATATAATCGACGTTGGTGAGGATCACATCGGGATTCGCTCCGATGGCTGCCTCCTCGGTGACCGGGATCCATTTTTCCTGGTCGCCAAACACATTCTTTGCACCGATAATTTCCAGCATTTCGTTCAGGAAGGTGCCTTTGCCAAAGCTGTACATCTTGGGTAAGGCGGCGATCTCAAACATGACCGTCTTCTGGTCCTTGATGGTTGCGCCGATGGCGGCAATCTGAGCGATCTCCGCGTCCATCAGGTCGATCAGGGCTTGCCCTTCGGGACCCTTTCCAAGACAAGACGCCGTAAACAGGATATCCCCCCGGACCCCTTCAATGCTGCTGCTGGAGGGTATGACGACAACGCTTATCCCTGCGTCAACCAATCCCTTGAAAGGATTTCCGCCGTCATGGTAGCTCATGCCGGTCACAAAGACAATATCCGGCTTCAAGGCGATCATCGCCTCCACATCCGGCTGCATCATGTCGAATTGGGGCAGTGCTTCCAATCCTTTGACGTAACCCGGCGAGTGCTTGTCCACCGCAATCACCTTGTCCAGCAATCCAAAGGATTCGATCAGCTGG
>CALMWJ010000089.1 GCA_937873525.1 uncultured Peptococcaceae bacterium
GGAGCTGGATATTCCCATGATTCTGGCCCTCAATATGATGGATGAGGTCCGGGCCAGCGGCGGAACCATCGATATCGAAAAACTCCAGACAGAACTTCAGATCCCGGTCGTTCCTATCACGGCCAGCAAAAACGAAGGTGTGGATGAACTGGTGGAACGGGCGATTCAAAGCGTTTGTGAGGGACCGGCCGAACAGCGGGTGGATTTCTGCAAAGGCCCCGTCCATAAAGCCATCCATTCTACCGCTCACCTGATTGAATTCCAAGCCAGAAGGCTACGGATCCCGGTCCGTTTTGCCGCCACCAAACTGGTGGAGGGGGATCGCCCCATCATCAACGCGTTGAAACTTCCGGAAAACGATCAGCACATTGTTGAACATATCGCCAAGGAAATGGAGCAGGAGCTCGCTACAGACCGTGAAGCCGCTATGGCGGACATGCGTTATGAATTCATTGAAAAACTGGTTGCCGACTGTGTGGTCAAACCCTTGGAGAGCAAAGAACGACGCCGTTCCAATCGGCTGGACAGCGTTCTGACCCACAAGATCCTGGCGCTCCCCATCTTTCTCGGGCTTATGCTGGCCATGTTCTGGCTGACCTTTAACTTCATCGGCGCCTGGCTCAGCGATGGTCTGACCATCTTGCTTGACGGACTGACAGCCGGTGTTGATCAATGGCTGACCGCCGCCGGGGTTTCCTCTTGGATGCATTCCTTGCTCATCGACGGCGTGTTTGCCGGGGTAGGCAGCGTTTTGTCCTTTCTCCCCACCATCGTCGTCCTGTTCTTCTTCCTCTCTTTGATGGAGGACAGCGGCTATATGGCGCGGGTCGCCTTCGTCATGGACAAACTGCTTCGTAAAATTGGTCTGTCCGGCCGTTCCTTCGTCCCCATGCTTATCGGCTTCGGCTGCTCCGTGCCGGCCATCATGGCCACCCGCACCTTATCCAGCCGCCGGGACCAAAAAATGACCATCATCCTGACCCCTTTCATTTCCTGCAGCGCCAAGCTGCCGATCTACGCCGTGTTCACGGCGGCTTTCTTCACGGATCACCGCCCTCTGGTGCTGTTGTCCCTCTATGCTCTGGGAATCCTGGTGGCGATCCTGTCTGGCCTGCTTCTGAGCCACACTCTGTTCCGCGGCAATCCGGTTCCCTTCGTGATGGAGCTGCCGGTTTACCGCCTGCCTGCCGCCAAAAGCGTCCTTTTGCATATGTGGGAAAAAGCCAAGGATTTCCTTGTGAAGGCCTTTACGGTAATTTTCATCGCCACGCTGGCGATCTGGGTCCTGTCCAATCTGGACATCCGTTTCAATTTGGTGACGGACCAGTCCACCAGCATGCTGGCATCGGTCGGCAAATGGTTGGCTCCCTTGTTTGCTCCCCTGGGTTTTGGGAGCTGGCAAGCCTCCACCGCACTGGTGACCGGACTGACCGCAAAGGAAGCGGTGGTCAGCACCATGGCGGTTTTATTCGGCAGCGGCGAAGAAGGCCTTGCCGTGACCTTGTCTCAATATTTCTCGCCGTTGACCGCCTATGCTTTTTTGAGCTTTACGCTGCTCTATATGCCCTGCGTTGCTGCCTTCGCCGCCACGCGCCGGGAAATGGGTTCCCTCTGGGCCGCCTTGCTGGTCATGCTTTACCAAACCGCAACAGCCTGGGTGGTTGCTTTTCTAATCTATCATGGCGGCGGCTGGCTTTTGGGGGTTGATGCCTTTTCCAATCCCATCGACTGGATCCTGCTGCTTCTTGTGGTTGGCGCTGCCGCAGCCGCTTTAGCTTATTTAGGCCGTCGCCGTTCCTCATCCCCCTGCGGCAGCTGCGCTCAGCGCGGCACCTGCGATCTGGACAAGCACGGACCGGCATAGGTTTGATAAATAGGAACCTTCGCAGCGTCGATCGGGTAGAAGGCTGACCATTAGTTGATCAGCCGACCTCCCACAGCACCGCACGCACCATTGCGTGGCGCACTTAAAAAAGGACCGTCGGGGCAATGCCCTGACGGTCCTTTTGCCTATGATCGGTTGTTGCCGGGCTTAATAGGCAATGCCCTGAGCCTTCATGGCTTCAGCGATTTTCAGGAAGCCGGCGATATTGGCTCCCATGACCAGATTGCCTTCGTCGCCGAATTCTTTGGAGGCGGCATAGGAATTTTCATAGATGCTCTTCATGATGCCTTTCAGCTTCTCATCCACTTCCTCCGCCGACCAGGACAAGCGCAGGGAATTCTGGCTCATCTCCAGGCCGGAGGTTGCAACGCCGCCGCCATTGCTGGCTTTGGAAGGTCCGAAGAGGATTTTCGCTTTCAGGAAAACGGTAATGGCTTCCGCGGTGCAAGACATGTTGGAGCCTTCAGAAACCACTTTGCAGCCGTTTTTCAGCAGCAATTCAGCTTCCTCAGCGTTGAGTTCATTCTGGGTAGCGCAAGGCAGCGCCACATCGCAAGGAATTGACCAGATGCCCCGGCAGCCTTGCGTATAAACCGCGCCTTTGACCCGGTCCGCGTATTCCTTGATCCGGCCGCGTTCCACTTCTTTGATCTGCTGGACCACGCTGACCTGGATGCCGTCTTTATCATAAATGTATCCATCGGAGTCACTCATGGCAACCACTTTAGCCCCCATGGTCTGGGCTTTTTCCGCAGCATAGATCGCAACGTTGCCGGAGCCGGAAACCACGACGGTTTTACCCATGAAGCTTTCCCCTTTGGCAGCCATCATGTTTTCAGCAAAATAGCAAACGCCATAACCGGTTGCCTGGGTGCGGATCAAGGACCCGCCGTAGGCAAGGCCTTTGCCGGTCAGCACGCCGGTGAATTCATTGCGGATCCTCATATATTGTCCATACATATACCCGATTTCACGGCCGCCGACGCCGATGTCTCCGGCAGGCACATCGGTGAACTGACCGATATGTCTCTGCAGCTCCGTCATGAAGCTCTGGCAGAACCGCATGATTTCCGCTTCCGACTTTCCTTTGGGATCGAAATCGGAACCGCCTTTGCCGCCGCCCATGGGCAGCGTCGTCAGGCTGTTTTTGAAACACTGTTCAAAACCCAGGAATTTCATGATTGAAGCATTGACGGACGGATGGAACCGCAATCCTCCTTTGTAAGGTCCGATGGCGCTGTTGAATTGAACACGATAACCCCGATTGATGCGGACATTTCCCTTGTCATCAACCCAGGTGACGCGGAAGGTGATCATCCGTTCCGGCTCAACCATCCGTTCGATGATCCCGGTTTTGACCAAATCAGGACGCTTGGCAACCACAGGTTCCAGACATTCTAAAACTTCGCCGACGGCCTGCATAAACTCAGGCTCATTCGGGTTGCGTTTTTCGACGTCAGCATAAACCTTCGCCAAATACTCATTTTTCAATACAAATACCATTAATATTCCCCGCTTTCAATATATATATCTGTAAATTCCCCAAATTGATTATATCAGCCGGATACTGAATAGAAAAGCACCCTGTTATGTATACATTCCCGGACGTTTCCTGCATCGGGCCAACGGAATCAATGCCATGGTGTATAAAATTCCTGAGCCATATAATACTGATATTTACTCTCTGCATCATAATAGGCACCGACGCCTAAATATTCATTGCTCTCCAGCATGCCCTTGCGATGGGAGGCAGAATCCACCCAACCCTTCAGCACCTGGATGGCATCGGGATATCCCGCCGCCAGATTTTCGGTCACCTTCTGGACATCCAGTCCGCCAGCCAGAATCCGGTCCAAGGGCCCCTGTCCTTCCGGGTTGGTATGGGAGAAATAATCCCGCAGGGCCATGTCTTTGGTGTAGTCCCGGGCAATTTTCGCCGC
This sequence comes from uncultured Peptococcaceae bacterium, assembly GCA_937873525.1. Lineage (GTDB taxonomy): Bacteria > Bacillota > Peptococcia > DRI-13 > UBA5745 > UBA5745. The sequence continues at coordinate 3,826 of CALMWJ010000089.1, forward strand.
CTGCGCGCTGTATTGGACCGTCGGCAGGTCATAGCGTACTCTGAAAGCATTGGTGATATCCAGGCATTCTGTTTCATAGGTTCGCAGCAAGGCTTCCGGGTTTTTCAGGAACTCTGCCTCCGCCTCGAGATCGGCAGGCTTGTCTTCCATGCACCAGACCGCATAGAGTCCATTGCCGTCGTTGGGGTCAAACCAGAACTCCATCGTGTCGACGGTACCATAGACATTCCCCACCTGCGTCGGAGAAGCCCCCTGTCCTAAATTATCCCTGAGCTGCAGATCCCTGGCGTTGGTAAAAAAACCGGTTACCCGGTCACCAGCCAGACCAATCATGATAAAATTTCCATAATTGCGGTTATAGACATACCATTGCAGTCCATAGGCCGAGGCATCGATCCGGTCTGGCTGTCCAAAATTCAATAGGACCAAGGTCTTGGTGTCTCCAAGCCGGACGGGCCGGCCGTCGATCTGGACGGCATTGGTCTGGGATAATACCGCCGTTTCGTAAGGCCCTGTCAGGGATACCGTATCCAGGGCAGCTCCGGGGATCCAGGCGATTTCATACCCCAGGGCTTCCGCAGCATAGCGGATGGGCAAATAGACCCGCTGAAGGCTGGTGTCCAGTAACGGCAAGGCGTCCGGCATCCTTTCCGATATGCCGTTGATTGTATAATCGCTGGTTCCCACCGTGAATGCCACGGTTTGTCCGCCCAGGGTTCCGGTGGCCGTCCGGGTGCTTCCGTCCCATTCCACAGCGGCGCCCATGCTTTCCAGACAGCTGCGGAAAGGATAATAGATACGTCCGCTGATGTTCCGGATCGGATCGGACAGCGTCACTTCATTCCCGTTGATCAGCAGCCGGACCGGCTTGAGCGGAACCGCACTTT
>CALMWJ010000090.1 GCA_937873525.1 uncultured Peptococcaceae bacterium
CCATTGCCGGCATTCTTCGCCTGGCCTGCGTTGCTTGGTGGTATGTTCAATTTCTCATCTTCGGAATCCATCCATATCCTCTTGGAGCTTGTGTACAATCTATCACATGATTTTTCGGAAATCAATCGGCGGGGCGGGCGCAACCTTCCCTCTAGGGGAAGGTTGCTTAACCCAAGTTAATGTCTGCTACCCTTGAAAGACCCGGCCTTTATCGATATCATAGATATCAAACACCGTTCATGACGATCAGACCGGTTTTTATGCATGATCTCAATATCTTTCGAAAGGTTGTTCCAAATGATCACCATCAAAAAAGCCTCTGAAATCACGGGTTTGACCCCTAAAAGCATCCGGCATTATGAAAGCATCGGTCTGCTTCAAACCGCCGCAAGAACACAATCCGGCTATCGCCAATATTCCGAGGATGATATCGACCGTCTGCATCAGATTCGGTATTACCGCGACCTGAAATTTACGCTGGAGGAAATCGCTTCCCTCATCAACGCACCCCAGCAGGTTGTTGAAGCCGCCCTGATTCGCCAGCTCAGGGTATTAAGCGAGCGCTTGAACGAATACCACTATGCCCAGTCCATCATTTTCTCCGCGCTCCACAACCGCAACAAGTCTCACGCCCAGAAGCTGAAAGGGCATCACAATCTGGCCATCATCGCCATTGACCTGCAAAACGATATGCTGGAGGGCGGCGCGTTAGCCTGCAAACGGATCCTGACGATCCTGACGCCGCTGCAAACACTTTTTGCCCAGGCCCGGTCGGCAGGTGTACCTATCATTTACATCTGTGACTGCCATCGGAAGGGGGATCCGGAGCTGCTGATTTGGGACGATCATATGATCGAAGGCACCTACGGCGCCCAGATCATCGATGCGGTCGCGCCTGGGGAAAAGGACTTCATCATCAAGAAAAACCTATTCAACGGCTTTGTCAACACCAATCTGCAGAATACACTGGATCTGCTGGGCATCGACACCCTGCTCTTTTCCGGCTGGCGCACCGATGTTTGCGTCGCTCAAACTGCCATCGAAGCCTTTTACCGCGGATACCGGGTGGCCATTGCCAGGGACGGCGTGAACACCACCACTCAGAGTGAGCATGATTTCGGAATGGCTCTCATGGGGGTCAATTACGACTTTGAGGTCTACGATTGTGCCGACGCCATCAAAGCGTTTGTCGGGGATGAGCCGGTTGATTCGGCAATCCCCGGCGACGAATAAACGGTTGTTTCGAATCTTGACACAGCCTCCTCTTTCTTGATCCAGCGCGCAAAAAACGCAAATCCTTTGATCGGATTTGCGTTTTGCCTATCTGCAGCCCTGGCCCAGCACGGTTTGCCTGTTTCCTGCTGCTCGGTTATTCCTCAAAGCATTGTCGTACTTCTTTAAGCATATTCCGGATTGGAAGGTCATAGGGGCAACGTTCCTCGCATTGCCCGCATTCGATGCAATCCTTCGCCCTGGCTTTCTGGCTGAAATATCGGTCGATCGCCCATTGTTCAAGTCCGTACCGCTCTTTATAGCCCTTCAGCAAAAACATGGTGGGAATATCGATCCCCACTGGGCATGGTGCACAGTAACCGCAACGTCTGCAAAACTGGGTGCCCAACTCCGCAGCAATCTTCAGAGTGCGCTCTCTTTCTGCCTCATCCAGCGGGCGATAGGTTTCCGCAGACCATGCATTGTTGATGACCTCTTCCAAATTCGCCATCCCCGGAATCGCACAAGATACCGATTCATTATCCAGGATGTATCTCAATGCAAGGTCGCCGTCGGCGATCACGCCGCCGGCCAGGGGTTTCATGACGATCACTCCGATTTGGTGTTCCATCGCGTTCTTGAATGCCTCTGCGGCTTGATGCTCAACAATGTTGTAGGGGAACATGATGGTTTCAAATTTTCCGCTTACGATAGCCTTGTCCAACACCGCCTGGTTATGGGTGGTGAAGCCGATGTGTCCGATCTTACCTTTAGCCACATAATCCGCCAGCGCGCTGTAGGCACCGTCCTCGCTCATCACTTTGTCGAATTCTTCCATGGTTCTGACATTATGGGTCTGATACAAATCAATAAACTCCGTCTTAAGATCCCTGAGGCTGGCCTCAATGTCACGGGCCATGCTTTCCCTGTCCCGAGCCATTGATTTTGTCGATAGGATCCATTTTTCCCGGCGGCCTTCCAAGGCTTTTCCGATGTACGCCTCGGAAACCGTGTATGCTCTGGCCGTATCGATGAAATTGATGCCAAGGGCTTCTGCTTTTAGAATTGAATCCCTTGCTTCTTCAAACGATGTCCGTTGGATCGGAATGCCCCCGAACCCGATCACCGAAACCTTTAATCCCGTTTTACCCAACACTCTGTACTGCATCAAACAACCTCCTCTAAGACAAAGTCTGCTGATCGATTGATTCGCAGCCGCTCATCCCCACCGGACTGAATCTACCCTCCGGCTGCCGCGCTGTTTCCTGAATGTGTGTACATCATACATTGAGTGTACCAAACGATGGGGAATCGGGCAACGAGATTCACGAATTCTCAACCAAAAAGCGCACAAAAACCGCAAATTCATGCTTTCATGAATTTGCGGCAGCCGCTTCCGGCAGGCAAAAGGTTTTTCATGCGCTGTCCTAAACCCTGAAGGTCTCAATTCAAATCCTCAACTGGGTGAATCCGTCGGAATTGCATACAGGGCATACCCAGTCTTCCGGAAGGTCCTCAAAGGCTGTACCCGGTTTGATGCCATGTTCCTCGTCGCCAACCTCAGGATAATACACATAACCGCATTGGGCACATAAGTACTTGTCCACATTGTCACCTCCTCGCCTTCTCCATTTCAGGGTCAATTCATCTATTGAGAAAGCATTGTCGCTGAAGCTTGCTTTGTCTCGATAAATAGACTTTATTATAGCCGCCTGTGAAAGGGTAGT
>CALMWJ010000091.1 GCA_937873525.1 uncultured Peptococcaceae bacterium
CGCAGTCATGATGCCAACCGCAATCCCGATGGGTATTGCAAGCAACCCAAGAATAATAATATTGACATATAAATCAAATACTTTTTTGATCATTTCCCCTCCGCGACAACCTGCAGCGCATCAAACATGCGTCCGCATTCCTCCGCAGCACACTGCTGCAGCTTCTCCCAGTCAGCCTGGGTTCCCAGCGTATCATAGGCCACTGCCAAGGCCCCGTATAAGGGCAGTCCGACACAATGCCTTGCCGAATGGATTGTCGACGCCGATTGGCCGATGGCTCTGGCGGCGGCTTGCCCTACAGGGTCTCCTTCGGCTTCCCGGGCGGCCGCGTGACATCCAAGGATGGCAGCCTTCGCTTGGGGCAGCTTCATGTCCCCCGCCAGCCAGGCCCGGGCGGCATCCAAGGCGCGTTGCGGCCGCAAGTCCACCGGATGGTTCTTGGTCCACAGCGGCAAGAGCATCTTTTCCGAATAATCCACAGCCCAGACCACAAGGGTCGTCTTGCTCTGGGTCTCGATGAGTTTCATCAGAGCCTGGATACAGGGAGCGTCCCGGTCACTGAGCATTTTTCGGGCTTTCGGCATGCTTGTTCTCCTCCCTGGCATCCAGATCCGATTGGATAATGGCCCCATGGATATGGGTCTATCCTTCACTTTTTATATTATATCGGTTCTGCAAAGATTTTCCAATCCGATTCGGATACGTTTAATTGACGCCATATGACCGACTTCCTCGCCCGGCTGCAATTCATCGAGGGTCATTGAATCGATTCTTAAAAAATTCCATATCGAACTTTGATCCTTTCTAGGACCTCATGGAAGGTTTTAGGGGCCGGCGGATTCGTCTTGTGGAGCCCGATGTGCTTCTCCATCCAGACCATGTGATACCAGCGGTTGAATTTATAGCCGCATAGGCGGAATTTACCCACGAACCGATAGCCCAGCTTTTCATGGAAAAGAATGCTGTCCTTCGTAAGATATTCATCATCTTCCTCAGGGCAAGCGATACAGGCATTCAGATTCAATAGGTTTTGTTCTTTTAAGATATGTTCCAAGGCTTCATGCAATCTGCTGCCGATCCCCATTCTTTTCTTATCCATTTTAACATAAATCGAGGTTTCCACCGCCCAGTCGTAAGCCTCCCTTTCCTTAAAGGAACCAGCATAAGCATATCCGACGATTTCTCCGCCGGTCTCCGCCACCAAATAGGGATATTTCAACAGGGTGTGCCGGATGCGTTCCGCAAATTCCTGCTCGGAAGGCACATCATATTCAAATGAAATTGCTGTATGCTCCACATAGGGCGAATAAATATCCAGCAGTGCTTTTGCATCCTGCACCGTTGCAATTCGGATGATCATATCTTGTTTGTTCATCGACCGTTTCTCCGATCCGAATATCATACCTTTGAGTTTTTGGTTCTTTCTGGAAAATTGGGACTCTTTTGCATTTCATTGTACCAAACCGCCAGGCTTTTAGGAATTCCCCATTTTCCGCCTTCACAGGATCCCCGGCTGGGCGTTCCGCAAAT
>CALMWJ010000092.1 GCA_937873525.1 uncultured Peptococcaceae bacterium
CCTCCCTGCATCGTATTGATTCGGGTGCCATAAGCTTATTAATTATATGCTTTTTGGGGAAAAGTGAAAAGCCCTAAAACCCATATGAACGAAAAATTATAAAAACAGCGAAAAAACTGCAATTTTTCGGGCATGGTCGCGAAAATCAAAGAAATTCTTCATTTATCTCTGGATAGCTTCAATTGTTTCCGGATAAATCCGCAGGTTTCATCGAGCGCTTCTGTTGCTTCGCGAAACATGGGGGCTAAAAGCGGAAAACAATGGAACATGCCTTTCCAGATTTTTACTTCGAATTGGACACCGGCTTCTTTTGCCTTCTCCGCAAAACGGACCGAGTCATCCCTTAAGGTTTCATCGTTGCCCACCTGGATCATGATCGGCGGCAAACCTCCAAGATCGCCAAAAAGCGGTGAAGCATACGGCTGCTTAAAATCTCCATCGCCGACGTAATAGGCATAAAAGGTTTCGGTCATTCCTTTCGGCGTGCAAGGATCAGCCTTAGCCCGTGAATGATGAGAGGAGCCCGACATGGTCATATCCAGGCTGGGAGAGAAGGCGGCGCAGCCAGAGGGCAACGGGAGCCGGTCATCCTTCAGCTTCAGCAGGGTCCCCAAAGCAATGCCGCCGCCGGCGGAATCACCGGCAAAGACAATGTTTTCAGGCCGAAAGCCCTGCGCAAGCAGCCAGGTATGCATGGCCGCTCCGTCATAGACGGCTGCCGGTGCAGGATGTTCAGGCGCCAGTCGGTAGTCAAACACCAGCGCCCTGATGCCGAGGCGGTTGACAAATCCGCTGACGATCCCCCGATGGGACTTTGCATTCCCCATCACAAAACCGCCTCCGTGAAAATATAAGACGGCGTGCGAGCCAGGATCATTTTCTGGAATGATCCACTCGCTATAGACGGGCGATCCTTCCGCTGGAATGATTCTGATCCCTTCGGGCAGCTTGACGAATTTAGCGGCGGATTGATCACAGTCCTGCCGCAGCATGCCGACAGACGTGTTTCGATCGATGACATTCCGTTTCCATTGACCTTTCAGGAGATGCCGGTATCGCATCAAGAGATGGAACAACCTTCCTTTTATACTCATCAGATCATATCCTTTCGTTGTGTTTTAAAAACATAGCGGCCAAAAGGCGGCTATCCGGCAATGGACCCGCATCGCTTCGGGTGGCCCGGTAGATGGCCAGACCATTGATGCTTGTCCAAAACAGGACGGCAAGATCATGAGGATCGCCTTCCGCAATGCTTCCTTCCGCTTGCCCCTGTTTCATAATGCGGGCCATGGAACGATAGGGCATTTTCCGCTTCTCTTCCAGCGTTCTCCTGGCTTGATCCGGCAAGAGGACCGAATTCTCAGACTGTGCGATCAGGCAGCAAGTCTGCCGGAAACGCTCGTTTCCTTCGATCGTCTTAAAGATTTCTGCAAGCATCCGCCGAATCTTTTCGTCTGAAGGAACATCCAGGTCAGCGGTGTATAGGCAGGCTTCATTCAGCTTATCAAGGGCATCTTCGACCAGATCGATAAATATGGCCTCTTTTGAAGGATAATAATGATACATCAGACCTTGTGCCATGTCGGCCGCATCGGCAATATCCTTGATGCGAGCCGCATAATATCCTTTGGATGCGAATTGCTTGAGGGCAGCCCGCCGAATCTGTTCTTGCCGAATTTCTTTGATCTTCTGATTTTGCTGAACCGTTCGCATCATAAGCCACCTCACGTTATATATTGAATCCTCATTCAATATATAATGCGGATCAGCCTATGTCAACAATAAACAAAATGAACAATCTATAAAGACAAAACATCAATGTTCTGTTAAAATAAAGAGATA
>CALMWJ010000093.1 GCA_937873525.1 uncultured Peptococcaceae bacterium
TATTCTGATGGCTGGGGTCGATTACCGCAGCGCAAGCATTGAAGCAAGAGAAACCATCGGATTCAGTCCGCAAAAAGTGAAGGAGATCCTTGGCCGACTGAAGCAGAAGGATGGTGTTTCGGGCGCCGTGATCCTATCCACTTGCAACCGGACGGAGGTCTACCTTTCCTTCGATTCGTATAAGGAAGCAGATCCTGTGGCGCTGTTCTGCAAAGCCGCAGAAATCAGCGATGATATGAAGAAATACTTCTATGTAAAAAAAGGCGAACGGGCGGCAGTCTACCTCTTCGAGCTGGCCAGCGGGATCCATTCGATGATCTTTGGCGATGACCAAATCGTCACCCAGGTCAAAGAAGCGATTCAAACCGCCATGGAAAACGGCTCCAGCGATGCGAAGCTGAACACCCTGTTCCGGTGCGCCATCACCTGTGCCAAAAAAGTGAAGACCCAATTGGTGCTCAGTGCGGTCTCACCCTCCGCTGCCGGGCAGGCTGCCCGGATCGTCGGCGAATATCTTCTGAAAAACCGCGGCAGCAAGGCCCTGGTAATCGGTAATGGCGTGGTTGGAAGAAGCGTATGTGAAGCGCTGGTCAAGAAAGGCTGCCAGGTCTATATGACCACCCGAAAACACAACAGCCAGAGCACGATCATACCCAAAGGCTGCAGCACCCTCGCCTTTGAAGACCGGGAGGCCATGATCCCCCAGGTGGACATCCTGATCAGCGCCACCTCGAGCCCCCATCAGACCATCACCTTTGACATGATCAACCGCTGCGAGAAGAAGCCCCGATACGTGATCGATCTTGCGGTACCCCGGGACATCGACCAGGAGGTGGGGAACCTCCAAGGCGTTTCATACTATAACATCGACAGCTTGGGTGAGACTGCGCGAAAAGACAATTCGAAGGAAATTGCCGCACTGAGAGTCCTGATCAAGGAGCATATAGAAGACTACAATAAATGGAGCGCCAACAGAGAAAGGCTCCTGACGGTTAAGCTGCAAAAATACAGAGTCGGAGAAGCGTTATGATCAACATTATTGGCTTGGGACCGGGAGATAAACAGCAAATCACACCCCTTGCCCTGGAGGCGCTGGCGGAGAGTGACGTCGTTGCAGGCTATACGGTGTATATCGACATCATCAAAGACCTGCTGGAAGGAAAGGAAGTCATCGCAACGCCCATGATGCAGGAGGTTGAACGTTGCAAAATGGCGGCAAGAGCCGCCCAGGGCCATCGCAAGGTTGCCATGGTTTCCAGCGGGGACGCAGGAATTTATGGCATGGCGGCCCTGATGATCGAGGTTTGTGAGGAACTGGGTATTGATGAGGAGATCCGTGTCGTGCCGGGGATCACGGCGGCCAATTCCGCGGCCGCGGTATTAGGCGCCCCCTTGACCCATGATTTCGCCGTCATTTCCCTCAGCAATCTCCTGACCCCCTGGGAGGCCATTGAAAAGCGGCTGGATCTGGCGTCCAAGGCTGGATTTGTGATCGTGCTGTACAATCCAACCAGCAAGAAGAGAGCAGATTTCTTACAAAAAGCCTGTGACCTCATGATGAAAAACATCAGTGGAGAAACCCAATGCGGCTATGTCAGAAACATTGGGCGGGAAGGACAGGATCATAAGATCCTGGCTTTGAGGGAACTGAGGAACGAAACCGTCGATATGTTTACAACCATCGTCATCGGAAATTCCACCACCAAGGTCATCCGCGGAAAACTTGTAACGCCCAGGGGTTACAGAATGTAAGGCAGGTTGAGAAGCTTGAAAAAAACAGTCGTTTTTGCAGGAACAAACGAGGGAAGGATATTCAGCACCTATTTAGCCAGACACGGGATCGATGTGATGGCGGTGGTGGCGACGGATTACGGCTCTCTGATGATGCCGGCGATGTCCGCCCTGACGGTCC
>CALMWJ010000094.1 GCA_937873525.1 uncultured Peptococcaceae bacterium
ACGACTAAAATAGTAAGGTCAAAGAACTTTATTTTATAGATTTTTTATTTATGTGAGGAGCAATGCAAATTTATGGCAGCCAATGACAAAATCCGGAATGTGGCCATCATCGCCCATGTCGACCACGGCAAGACCACCCTGGTGGACAAACTGCTGGCTCAGGCAGGCAGTTTGAAAACCCATGGTGAAGTCGCGGAACGCATCATGGATTCTAATGACCTGGAACGTGAAAAAGGCATCACGATCCTGGCCAAAAATACATCGATCGAATATAACGGGTACACCATCAACATCATCGATACACCAGGCCATGCCGATTTCGGCGGCGAGGTGGAGCGGATCATGAAAATGGTGGACGGGGTGCTTCTGGTGGTGGATGCTTTCGAGGGGTGCATGCCTCAGACGCGTTTCGTTCTGCGCAAAGCCATCGAAGTCGGCCTTCACCCTATCGTCCTGGTCAACAAAATGGACCGGGAAGCGGCCCGCCCGGCCGAGGTGGTGGACGAGGTCCTGGATCTTCTGATCGACCTGGAGGTGGAGGAAGATCATCTTGATTTCCCGGTGGTCTATGCCTCTGCGGTTTCCGGCTGGGCCAGCTACGATGCGGACAAGATTGGCACCAACATGGTACCTGTTTATGAAAGCATCATAAAGCACGTGCCTGCGCCCCAGACCGACGTGGACGCCAGCCTGCAATTCCAGGTCACGCTGCTGGACTACAATGATTATCTCGGCCGGATCGCCATCGGCCGGATCAATAAAGGCGTCCTTCGTTCCGGCTCTGTCGTGGCCATCGCCAAACGGGACGGCAGCGTGGAACAAGCCCGGATCGCCAAGCTTTTTGGATTCAAAGGCCTGGAACGGATCGAGACAGATCATATCGATGCGGGGAATATGGCCGCCATCGCCGGCCTGGGTCAGATCGGCGTGGGTGAAACCGTGGGAGAGCCGGGCCTGGTGGAGGTTTTGCCGCTCCTGAAAATCGACGAGCCCACCCTGCAGATGAGCTTCATCGTCAACAATTCTCCCTTTGCCGGGCGGGAAGGGGATCCCATCACTGCCCGGAAATTGTCTGCCCGTCTGATGCGGGAACTGGAAACCGACGTATCCCTTCGGGTTGAGGAAACCGACCGCCCGGAGATTTTCAAGGTGTCTGGCCGCGGCGAATTGCATCTGGCGATCCTTATCGAGACCATGCGCAGGGAAGGCTTGGAATTCCAGGTTTCCATGCCGGAGGTTATCTTTAAAGACATCGACGGTGAAAAAATGGAGCCCTTCGAATACTTGGTCGTGGATGTTCCCGAAGAATCCGTCGGTACGGTGATGGAAAAACTGGGAATCCGCAAGGGCGAGCTGCTGAATATGGAAACCCGCAACGGCTGGACCCGCCTGGAGTATTCGATTCCGGCCCGCGGCCTGGTGGGCTTCCGGACCGAGTTCCTCACAGACACCCGCGGCTACGGCATCATGAATCACACCTATGATGGCTATAAACCCTGGAAGGGCGCCATGAGCCAGCGCCGCAACGGCGCTCTGGTGGCCTGGGAAGCCGGGACGGCACGCTCTTACGGCCTGATCAACATCGAAAGCCGCGGCACCCTGTTTATCAGCCCCGGCACGGATGTTTATGAAGGCATGATCGTAGGCGAGAACAGCCGGGAGCAGGACCTGGTGGTCAATGTCTGCAAAGAGAAGGCAGCCAGCAACATGCGCTCCTCCACCAAGGATGACACGGTCAAGCTGAAGGTGCCCAGGACCCTGAGCCTGGAGCAGTCCATTGAATATATCCAGGATGACGAGCTGGTCGAAGTGACGCCGAAATCGGTGCGGCTGCGCAAGCTGGTCCTGACCAAGAGCGACCGGGAAAGATTCGAAAAGAACCGGAAAATGTCCGGCATGTAGCATGCCCAAGGAGAATTCCCATGGATGGCTGCACCCTGCCCGTCGGCGCATAAGGGATGAGAAGGAGGATACGACATGCGTAAAATCGTCATGAAGGCTTTCGGAAAAATCAATCTGACGCTGGATGTTTCAGGCAAACGGGACGATGGCTTCCATGAGCTTGAAACTCTGTTCCGTGGCATCCACCTCTATGATATTGTGTCTTTGGAGCGGCGGGACCGTGGCATTCAGCTGGAATGCGATGACGAGGCGCTGCCCATGGGGCCTGAAAATCTGGCTTATGAAGCCGCGGCGGTGCTGATGGAGGATTTTCCCCAGGTGACCGGGGTAAACATCCAGTTGGTCAAGAGGATCCCCGTGGCGGCCGGCCTTGCCGGAGGCAGCACCGACGCGGCGGCGGTCCTCGTCGGAATGAACCGCCTTTTCGGGTTGGACCTGACCAAGGTGCAGATGGAGGACTATGCGGCCAGGATCGGCTCAGATGTGCCCTTCTGTCTCTACCCTTTGTCAGCAGTGGGCAGAGGCCGCGGAGAACGCCTGACGGAGGCGCCGGAAGGGCCGGCGATGTGGATCGTTCTCGTGAAGCCGCCCTTCGGACTTTCCACCGGCGAGATCTATGAACATCTGGAACAGGTGGCGATCGATGCACGACCCAATCTGGAGGAAGTCCTTCTGGGGATGGAAACGAAGGATCTTGAAAGAATCTACCGGAACATGGGCAATGTCTTGGAATATTCAGCCTTTGATCTGCAGCCCCGGCTGCGGGACTGGGAACGTGACTTATCGGTCCTGAGGGCGGACCGGGTCATGATGACCGGCAGCGGGCCTACCCTGGTGGCTTATTTCTCTGATGAAGAAGGCGCCCGGCGTCTGGCGGCCCAATGGACCCAGCCCCGCTGGGATGTTCTGCTCAGCAGGACATTGTCGAAGGCGGAAGTTGAGGACCGGATGATCTTTTATGAAAAAACGGAAAACGAAGAAGAATAGGGATGCACACGAATTAATACCAAATAATGGCAGGAAAATAATGGAAAGCCGTCGAATCTTTTCAAAAAAAATCAATGAAAAGGACGGGATCCACGATGAATGTTACGGACGTCAAGATTCGCCGGATTTATCAGGAAGGGAAGATGAAAGCCATCGCGTCGGTCACCTTTGATCAGGCTTTTGTCATTCACGACATGAAGGTCGTTCAAGGGGTCAACGGATTGTTTTTGGCGATGCCAAGCCGCCGCACCATGGACGGCGTCTACCGGGACATTGCCCACCCGATTTCCTCAGAGGCCAGGGAAAGGGTTCAGCAGGCGGTGCTGGATGCTTATCAGGAAGCCGGCGGGCGTGAGGCCTTAGCCGCGATCTAATCCCAAAGGGACGCCGGGCTGGGGGCAAGACCTTGTTTGCCCTAGACGGTGTCCCTTCTTTATGATATAAATAGAGTGGTTGCTTGTTTCTCGCCAATGAGATAAAAAGCGGCCCGTTGTCGTTTTTAAATATTCCCATTGCTGCAGTTTTGTTGTTAAGGAGGGGGATCGATGTCCTCAGTCGCAGTGATATTAGCTGCCGGAAACGGCACTAGAATGAAATCAAAACATCCCAAAGTTCTCCATCCTGTTCTTGGCGAGCCCATGGTTTTGCATGTGGTCAAGGCTTTGAAGGATGCGGGTGTTGATCATATGATCGCAGTGGTCGGATATGCGGCTTCCCAGGTGGAACAGGTTTTTCAGGGGCGCGCAGATTTTGTCTATCAGGAAAGACAATTGGGCACAGGGCACGCTTTGCTGCAGGCCTTGCCCAAGCTGGCAGAATACGGTGAAGGCGAATGTCTCGTGGTCTGCGGCGATACACCCTTGCTGACGGGAGAAACCCTGCAGCAGCTGCAGCGGGAGCATCATGAGCATCAGGCGAAAGCCACGATCCTGACCGCCATGATGGACGATCCCACCGGGTACGGCCGCATCGTTAAGGAAGAGGGCCGGGTCGTCAGCATCATCGAAGAGAAGGATGCGCCCCCGGAAGTCCGATGCCTTAAGGAAGTCAACACAGGCGCCTATTGCTTTGATATCCAGTGGCTCAAGCAAGGCCTGAACCAGTTGAAGCCGGCCAACGCCCAGGGAGAATATTACCTGACCGACGTGATCAGCTACCTGGTTTCGGAAAACCAGCCCGTAGCAACCTGGACCATCCAGGATCCTTTTGAAGCGATGGGCGTCAACAATCGCGTTCAGCTGGCGGAAGCCCAAGCCCGGCTGAAGTGGCAGGTCCTGCGACGCCATATGCTCAACGGCGTCACCATGACGGATCCGGCCAGCACCTTCATCGGCCCCTGGGTGGAGATCGCCCAGGACGTCGTCCTGGAGCCGGGGGTTATTCTTGAAGGGGAAACCTTCATCGACGAGGATAGCGTCATCGGCCCTTGGAGCCGGATCACCAACTGCCGGATCGGCAGAGGAACCCGAGTCTGCCAATCCATTCTCAATGACTGCATCATCGGTCCCGAATGCCAGATCGGCCCCTTCACCTTTATGAGGCCGGGCTGCATCCTCGAAGACCAAGTGAAAATCGGCGGCTTCGTTGAAATCAAAAAAAGCCATGTGGACCAGGGGGCGAAAATCCCCCATCTCAGTTATGTGGGAGACAGCCAGGTGGGCAAAAAGGTCAATATCGGTGCCGGCACCATCACCTGCAACTATGATGGCAAAAATAAGTACCCGACGACCTTCGGAGACCATTGCTTTATCGGCAGCAACACCAATCTGGTGGCACCGGTGACCATCGGCGAGGGCGCTTATGTCGGCGCCGGCTCAACCATCACGATGGATGTGCCGCCGGCTGCTTTGGCTGTCGCCAGGGGGCGGCAGCGCAATATCGAAAACTGGAGAAAAGACAAGGAGAGTTGACAGCATGGTTAGATACAAGAATATCAAGATCCTCACTGGCAATGCGAATCCGGCCCTGGCTGCAGAGATTACCGATTATCTGGGTATGGAGCTGACCCATGCCTCCGTCGGCGCTTTCAGCGACGGAGAGATCAGTCTGAGCATCAGCGAAAGCGTGCGCGGCGCGGACTGCTATATCATCCAGCCCACTTGTACTCCGGTCAACGACAACCTGATGGAGCTGCTGATCATGACCGACGCCCTTCGCCGGGCCTCGGCAAAACGGATCACGGCCGTATTGCCCTATTACGGCTATGCCCGTCAGGACCGGAAAAACAAGGCCAGAGACCCCATTACCGCGAAACTGGTGGCCAACCTGATTACGGAAGCCGGCGCCCGCCGCGTTTTAGGCGTTGACCTGCATGCCGGTCAGATTCAAGGATTTTTTGATATTCCTGTGGACCATTTGATGGCGGCGCCGCTTTTGGTAGACTACTTTAAAAACCGTCTTGATCTGGAGGATGTGGTGGTGGTTTCTCCGGACATCGGCGGTGTGGCCCGTGCCCGCAAGCTGGCCGAGGATCTGCATGTTCCCCTGGCCATCGTGGACAAACGCCGGCCCAAGCCCAATGTGGCGGAAGTCATGCACATTATCGGCGAGGTGAACGGCAAGCGCGCTATCATGATCGATGATATGATCGATACCGCCGGTACGATCACCTTAGGGGCGGATGCTTTGCTGAAAAACGGCGCCAAGGAAGTCTTTGCCTGCTGCACCCACCCTGTCCTGTCCGGCCCGGCCATTGAACGGCTGGAGAAATCCGCCATCACCGAGGTTGTGGTAACCAACACCATACCCTTACAGGAAGACAAGAAAATCGAGAAAATCAAAGTGCTGTCCATTGCCCCGCTGATCGGGGAAGCAATCATCCGGATCCATGAGGATATTTCGGTCAGCAAACTCTTCGTTTAATACGGTGAGGGAGGTATTTACCGTTGAAATTGATTGCAGGACTAGGGAATCCAGGGACGACTTATGCCCATACCCGTCATAATGTCGGATTCATGGTCATCGATCGCCTGGCTGCATCGCTGGGCGTTGCCATTGAAAAAAAACAAGGCCAGGCCTTGGTAAGCCAGGCTGTCTTTAAGGGTGAGCGGCTCCTTCTGGTCAAGCCCCAGACCTATATGAATTTAAGCGGCAATTCCGTTATGGAGCTGCTGAATTTCTATAAAGACGGCATTGATGATCTGATTATTGTCCATGACGACATGGATATCGAATTGGGGCGGATCCGGTTCAGGAATGGGGGCGGAACCGGCGGCCATCGCGGACTGAAGTCCATTACCGAACGGTTGGGCTCCAATGAATACGACCGTCTGAAGATCGGGATCGGAAGGCCTTCCGAGCATATCAAGCCGGAGGTTTTTGTGCTGCAATCTTTCCAGACCGAGGAAAAGCCGATTCTGGACAAGGTGCTGAACCTTGCGTTGGAAGGTTTGGAAAATTGGATCGCCGAAGGCTGTGTTTCTTCAATGAATAAATTCAATTCGCAGAATTTGGCGCCTCGGTCGGAATAGCCGCCAAAAAGCGTCATAGTAGCTTATATCAAGATCAGGAACGATAGAATTTCATGGGGGGCCTGTTGATCAGGCGCCCCCCTTTTGGCGTGAACTGCGGCCGGGCCTCAAGGAGGCCGACCGCAAACCGGATCAGGAGGATTTTTGTGAAAACAGGCACGGCTGCGCTTCAAAGCTACTTAAAAAAACAGGCGGAATACGCCTTCGTCACGGATCAACTGAAAAGCAATCCCTATCAGCTGATCTATGGCGCATCCGGAGCCCAGCGAGGGGCTCTGGCGGCACTGACCGCCCATAACCATGGGAAAAACCTTTTATATATTGCCGAGAACGCTCAGAAAATCCAGGAGATCATGGATGATCTCAATTTCTGGCTGCCCGATTATCCGATCTTCGCCTTTCCGGCTTTAGACATTTTACCCTTCGAGGTTCTGGCGCAAAGCAAGGAGACACGGTGGCAACGGCTTTCTGCATTGCAGGGACTGCTTTTTGCGGAAAAGCCCGCGGCCGTGGTGACGACCATCGAGGCGCTGAGAAAAACCATGCAGGTACCCGCACAAATCAAAAATGCTTTCCGGACGCTCCGGGTTGGAGAAAGGGTCCAGATTCAGGAATTTCTCAGCTGGCTGGTCCGCCATGGCTATGAACGCGTGGAACGGGTCGAAGAAAAAGGCCAGTTTGCCCTCCGGGGCGGCATTATGGATGTTTATTGTCCCACTGCCGAATGGCCTTGCCGGCTGGAATTTTTCGACGATGAAATCGACTCGATCCGCGCCTTTTCCCAGGAAACCCAGCGGTCTCTGGAAAAAGTGGACCAGCTTTGGCTTGCGCCGGCCAGTGAATGCCTATTGAACGAGACCCAGCGTGACCAGATCCTGCGAGCCTTGAGGCTGGAGGCCAAAGGCAAGCCGTCAAAGAAAAAAGAAGAGCCGGCGGCCGGCGCCGAGCCTGGCCAGCGTGCGATGCAGCTGATCGAATTGCTGGAAGAAGGCTGCTTTTTCCCCGGGCACGAACAGCTTCTTTCCTACACCGGGGAAGAGACCTATTTGCTGAATGATTTTTTCCAGGGAAACGTCCTGACCGTCATGGAGGAGCCTTCACGTCAGCGGGAAAGCAGCGAGCTTTGGGAAAAAGAGTATGAAGAAACCTGTTTGGCCTTGCTGGATAAGGGCCGGATCTGCCCCGGCCAGATGCAGAATTACCTGCTCCTGGACGCCTTGGTGGCCAAACTGGGGGTTCACGGCATGCTTTTTCTGGCGCTCCTGCCCAAACGTCCCCATTGGTTTGCCCAAACCGGGATGCTCAGCGTGACGGCAAAAACGGTTTCTCTTTTTCTGCAAAAAATGCAGCTCCTGTCGGATGAATTGAAGGAGTGGCGTCGTCTGCAGTACAGCGTCCTCATGGTGGTCAGCAGCGAAGAAAGAGCCCGCCGATTGCAGGAGGGCCTGAGGGACGCAGGCGTGGAGGTTTCATTTGAAGCCGGCGCCTTGAAGCCGGAGCCAAAGAAAATCAGCATCATCTTAGGTAAGCTGTCCGGCGGTTTTGATTTTCCCGGAATGCGGCTGGCCGTGGTTTCGGAACATGAGCTGTTTTACCAGCCGAAAAAAAAGGCCCGGCGGAAAATGTTCCAGGAAGGCAAACGTCAGCTGCTTCTGGAAGATCTCAAACCCGGGGATTATGTGGTCCATGTGAATTACGGGATCGGCCGTTATGACGGGATCGAAAATATCCAGGTCCAGGATGCCCAGAGGGATTACCTGGTCATCAGTTTCCAAGGGGCGGACCGTCTTTATGTGCCAACGGACCAGGCCGGTTACCTCCAGAAATACACGGGGATGGAGGGCGCTAAGCCCAAGCTGTCCAAGCTGGGCGGCAGTGAATGGAGCCGCATCAAGGCCAAGGCGCAAAAAACTGTATCGGACATGGCGGATGAGCTGCTGGAGCTCTATGCGGCCCGGGAGGCGCTGCCCGGCTTTGCCTTTCCTTCGGATACCCCATGGCAAAAGGAATTCGAAGAATCCTTTCCTTACGAAGAGACCGAAGACCAGCTGCGCTGTATTGAAGAAGTCAAGCGGGATATGGAGCTCAAACGACCCATGGACCGGCTGCTTTGCGGCGACGTAGGTTATGGCAAAACGGAGGTCGCCATGCGGGCAGCCTTCAAAGCGGCGGCTGCCGGCAAGCAGGTGGCGGTCCTGGTGCCGACCACGGTCCTGGCCCAGCAGCATTACAGTACCTTCCGCGAACGGTTTGAGGGCTTTGCCATTGAGGTGGGGGTGCTGAACCGTTTCCGGACGGCCAAAGAGCAGAAGGAAACCCTGGACCGTCTGGCCCAGGGACGGCTGGACATCCTGATTGGAACGCATCGTCTGCTTTCCAAGGATGTGGTCTTCAAGAATCTTGGTTTGCTGGTGGTGGACGAAGAGCAGCGGTTCGGCGTCGCCCATAAGGAAAGGATCAAACAATTGAAGCAGGCCATCGATGTGCTGACGCTCACGGCGACCCCGATCCCGCGGACGCTGCATATGGCCATGACCGGGATCCGGGACCTGAGCGTCATCGAAACGCCGCCGGAGGAGCGGTATCCGGTCCAGACGTATGTGGTGGAACACTCCTTGCCCCTGATCCGGGAGGCGATCCGGCGGGAACTTGGCCGTGGCGGTCAGGTGTACTATCTGCACAATCGCATCGAAGATATCGATAGGGTCCGGGAAATGGTAAGCCAGCTGGTGCCGGAGGCGTCGGTGGGCGTTGCCCACGGTCGTATGACGGAGCTGGCCCTGGAACGCACCATGTATGACTTCATGGAGGGGGAGATCGATGTCCTGGTCTGTACGACGATCATCGAATCCGGACTGGATATCGCCAATGCCAACACCGTCATCATCGACCAGGCAGATCGCCTGGGCCTGGCCCAGCTCTATCAGATCCGCGGCCGGGTAGGCCGGTCCAACCGGGTGGCCTATGCCTACCTGACCTATGCAAAAGAGAAGACGCTGACGGAAATTTCGGAGAAACGGCTTTCGGCCATCCGGGAATTCACCGATTTGGGCGCAGGTTATAAAATCGCCTTGCGGGACCTGGAGATCCGGGGTGCCGGAAACCTTCTGGGTTCTGAACAGCATGGCCAGATCGCAGCCGTCGGTTTTGACCTGTATTGCCGGATGCTGGAAGAGGAAGTGCGGAAAAAACGCAGCCAGCAGGCAGTTCTCCAAGGACGAATCCCAGAAGAAGCTGAAACGGGACAGCCGATGGTCGCGATCGATCTTCAGGTCAAAGCCTTCATCCCTGCGGAATACATGGAGGACGAGGGGACAAAAATCGACTTCTACCAAAGGATCAACGGCGCCCGGCATAAAGAGGACATTGAAGCGCTGCGGGAAGAATTGGTTGACCGTTTCGGTGATTTGCCGGAGCCCCTGGAAAACCTGCTTCGTATCGGGGCCATCAAGGCCATGGCCAAGGAGGCCAAGATCCTGGCGGTTGCCCAGGAGCCAAAACAGATCAAGATCAGTATGGCAGAGGGCCATGGCCTGACCGGGCCGGAGCTCATGGAGCTGGTGCGCCGATACCGGCGCCAGGTAACCTTTGATGCGGCGCGGGGCCTGGAAATTGCAGTCCAGCTTCAAAAAATCGACCAGAGCGATGTGATCCGGTTTCTGGAGAAAATTGTTGAGGAACTATTCGCCCTTGTCACCAAGGGAAAGAGTTTGGTATAATGACAAAGATTGCATGGGAGAAAAAGCCGAATATACTCTGAAACAAAAAGGAGACCTATAAATGAAGCGTTTGAGCAAAATATTGATTTTGACCTTGGCAGCCGCCATGTTCCTGACCGGCTGCGGCTCGAAGGAAGCCAAACCGGCAGCGGATGACAGCAAGGTCATTTGCACCGTCAATGGTGAAGAAATCCATGAAAAGACCTACAATGACTGGTACATGCGCACCATGGCCTTGAGCATGGGGATCGATCTGACCGAGGAAATGGACGAAAGCACCCAAGCCATGGTGGACAGCTATCGCATAGGCTATCTGACCTCCTACGCCGGCCAGCGGGTTCTGATCCAGGAAGCCGTCAAACTTGGCGTAACAGTCAATGAAACCGATGTGGAAGCCTATGTCAAGGATTTGCAGACCTCTTACAATGTGGATGACGCTGGATTTACGGAAGTCCTCAAGACCATGGGCTTCACACCGGAGACCATCCGGGATTATATCCGCGAACAGATGATGATCCAGGGCCTTTATGAGAAGAAGACCGAGAGCATCACCCAGGGGGATGTGACCGCTGAGGCATATTATGAACAGCACCCCAGCCAATTCACCATCAAGGAACAGAGGACGGTTCGCCATATTCTGGTGGAAACTGAAGACGAAGCCAAGGCCATCATCCAATCGCTGGATGGCGGCGCGGATTTTACGGTACTGGTCAAGGAGAAGAGCAAGGATGCCGGCAGTGTGGAAAGCGGCGGCGTCATCGGACCTTTTGATACCGATGGCAATTATGTCCAGGAATTTATTGATGGCACCTTCAGTTTGGCCAAAGTCGGCGATTACACGAAAAACCCTGTCAAAACGGCCTATGGCTACCATATCATTGTCCTGGACGAGATCACTCCGGCCAGCACCAAAACCCTTGAAGAGGTCCGGAGCGCCATTGAGGACGAGATCCTTTGGGATGCCCGTGACGCGGCGTTTGAAGAACACTATAATCAATTGATCGAAAGCGCCGACATCAAGTACAGTGAAGGTTTCGATCCTAATGCCCAGACCGATGCGGACCAGTCGGATAACCCATCCGGCAGCACCGGCACCTCCAATTAAAGCTAAGCCATCACCCTTGCGGTGACGCTGAAGCACCAAGGCATCTGCTGTTTTGCGGCAGATGCCTTTTTTAAAACGCATAGGCATTGTTACGAAGCACAGGCATAAAATGATGCTATAATAGGACTGTAGTTCAAGGAGGATGATGCTATGAAGCTGAGTGAAATGATCCGGTCAGGGTATGGCATTGAAGAGGATTACAATTGTGCTGAAAAGATCCTGTATGGCGCCAACCGGGCCTATGGTCTGGGATTAGAACCCGAAACCCTGAGGCTTGCTGCCGGCTTCGGCGGCGGTCTGGCCATCGGAGAAGTGTGCGGCGCCCTTTGCGGGGCTGTGATGGTTCTGAGTCTCCTTCACGTTGAGACGGTGGCCCATCAGTCGGCAACCTTGAAACCCAGCACCCGGGCGCTGCTGGAGGAATTCCGGAGCGAGATGGGGTGTATTGACTGCACGACATTAAAAGCAAAGTACCGGACCCCCGAACAGAAATGCCTGTCGATCATCGAGCGGGCAGCCCTCTGTCTGGACCGTCTAGCGGCCGAATGTCAGAATCTTTGAGTAAAAGGCCTAGGCAGTGAGGGGAAAAACCGACAGAAGGGAGAATATCGAGAATATGAAATCAACGCAAAGAGTCCGGAAAGGCTTGGCCTTCATCCTGGGCCTCAGTCTGCTGCTCCTGGCGCCTGCCCAACTGAAGGCCGCCGCCGCAGAAACCCCAAGTCTATCCGCCGAGATCGTTTTTTTTGAA
>CALMWJ010000095.1 GCA_937873525.1 uncultured Peptococcaceae bacterium
GGCAGTTTCCAGGAAATCATGGACATGATAAAATAATATTTAGAGAAGGGGTCTGAAGGGAGAATGCCTCCGAGACCCGCCAGCGACCGGAAACTGTCTCTGCTGCATGTCTAAGAAAGCGGAGAAGTTTTCGGTCGTTGCGCACCGACCGGACGCCTGCCGGCGGTTCCGGATCTATTTCGACATTGGGAGGAGTCGCGTTGGCTAAAATCTATTTTCGTTATGGCGCCATGAACAGTTCAAAGACCGCCAATGCCCTGATGGTGGCGTATAATTATGAGGAGCGAGGGCAAAAGGCCCTGTTGGTCAAGCCTGACACCGATGATCGGGAAGGCAGGGAGGCGGTGATCCGCTCAAGGATCGGCATTCGTATGCCGGCAGTTTTCTTGAGCGACTTCAACCAAATGGGTGTGGAAGTGCTGAAAGACTATGCCTGCGTGATCATCGATGAAGCGCAGTTTCTATCGGAGGCGGAAGTGGACCGTCTGGTAATAATTGCCGATGACCTGAATATCCCCGTGATCTGCTATGGCCTTCGGGCAGATTTTCGAGGTCAGTTATTTGAAGGCAGCCGACGCCTTTTGACGGTGGCCGATACCATCGAAGAAATGAAGACGGTGTGCTGGTGCGGGAAAAAGGCCACCTGCAACGCTCGTCTATCGGAGTCCGGGGAAATGATCGCCGATGGGCCTCAGGTGCTCTTGGGCGGGAATGAACGCTACACCTCCCTCTGCCGAAAACACTTCAATCTGCGGCAGCCGTACCCACCGAAGGAAGGCAAGGCCGATGAATGAAAAATATTCTCATTCACCTGCGGAAATAGCCTCGATCGGTTTGGAGGCAGGGAAGCGGCAAAAGGGCTGAGAGAAAATATTCTGCAATATATTGCGAATGAAAAAGCCGGGTGGGAAGCATATTTATTGTGTGTTTCCAGCCCGGCTTTATTAGATTGTTTGGAGTTGCTGTGTCCCCTTTTTGCGGGCGCCGCACAAGCGGGGACGGTGACTTTTTGCGGAGAGCCGCAAAAAGTCACCGTCCCCCAAAACCTCAAAGCATGACCTAGATAAAAAGATTCGTATCCGACGTTTCTGCCGAACCAAGGAACGTGGCGACGCCGGCCAATCCAACCCCCTCCAGCAATTCTTCTTCTTTGATGCCCATCAGGTCCATGGACATTTGGCATGCCAAGACCTCGACCCCGTTGCTGATCGCCGCCTGGATCAATTCCTCCAGGGATGACACGTTGTGATGCTTCATCAGCCCGCGAATCATTTTACCGCCCAGACCGCCCATATTCATGCGGGACAAGCCTAGTTTGGCGCTGCCGCGCGGCATCATCAAGCCGAACATCGATTCGATGAAATTCTTTTTCACTGCCACTTTCTCTGGTTTGCGCAAGATATTGATACCCCAGAAGGTGAAGAACATGGTGACTTTTCGGCCCATGGCGGCGGCACCATTGGCGATAATGAAGGCCGCAATGGCTTTATCCAGATCACCGCTGAAAACAACCATGGTTTTGTCGTTGCCGGCAGGAACCGCTTTCGCTGCGGAAGAAACCGACGGTTCGAAACCTTTTTCGATCAAGGCGGTGAAGGTGCTCTTATCCCGGCTGATGCTCAGCAGCCGATTGCCGGTTTTTTCAGCCCAAACCTTGATATCGGAGGTAAAAGCCGGGTCCGTCGCCTGGATCATCAGCTGTTCACCGGATTGCAGCGCCCGCATGTTCTCAGCGGTTTTCATGATGGGGCCGGGACATTGCAGACCGCAGGCGTCCACCTGGATCACTTTGACCTGGGTTTCCGGCTCTGCGGAAAGCGGTGTTTCAGCCGGCTTGATTTTTACACCGGAATCCGAGGTGTCAACCATATCGCTGCGCAGCACCTCCGGATATTGCTCTTTTGCCTGTTTATACGTTTTGAAGCCGCCGCTGAGATTATAGACTTCATAACCAATTTGACGAAGGATCCTTTCTGCCACATAGCCTCTCAAGCCGACCTGACAGAAGATATAGACTGGTTTGTCCTTGGGGATTTTGGCCATATTCTGGCGCAATACTTCCAGGGGAAGGTTGATGGCGCCGTCCAAGGTTCCAATGATGGTCTCTTCCTGGGCTCGCACGTCAAGAAGCGTTATTTTGTTTCGGTCCAGCCCATCCACTTCGTCGTAGTGGAAAACCTTGGTATCGCCTTTCAGCATGTTCGCTGCGGTAAAGCCCAGCATATTGACGGGGTCCTTTGCTGAAGAATAAGGCGGTGCATAGCATAGCTCAAGCTCTTCCAAATCATAGACGGTGGCGCCGAGCCGCAAGGCGGTGGCCAGGACATCGATGCGCTTATCCACGCCCTCGAAACCGACAGCCTGAGCGCCCAGGATGCGCCCCTCCTGATTGAAAAGCAGCTTCATGCTGATCGGGGTAGAACCTGGATAATACGATGCATGGCTTGAGGGATGAATGTAGGTTTTCAGATAGGGAATATTGTTCCCTTTCAGCTGCTTCTCGGTCAGTCCCGTAGAGGCCGCGGTCAGGTCAAAAACCTTCAGGATCGCACTGCCCTGGACTTCCCGGTGATGTTTGCCGGGAATGCCCAAAATCGATTCTGCGACGGCCCGGCCCTGTTTGTTGGCTGGGCCGGCAAGAGGGATCAGGACTTCATTGCCGCTGATCAGGTGACGGACGCTGATGGCATCGCCCACGGCAAAAATATCCGGGTCTGAGGTGGCGTAGCTTTCATCCACGGCAATGCTTCCGCCGACCCCCAGTGTCAAGCCGGCTTCTTTGGCCAAATGGCTCTCCGGTGTGATGCCGATGCTCATGATGACCATGTCGGTCTCCAAGGTGAGCGTGTTGCTGAGAACGACCTCAATGGCTTCGGTTTTGTTAAATCCGGCAACACCGGTTCCAAGCAACAGCTGGATGCCGAATTCCCGCATATGGCGGTGAAGAATGGCGGCCATTTCAAAATCCAGGGAAGCGACGGCCTGGTCCAAGAACTCCACCACTGTGACCTCAAGGCCGCGGTGTTTCAGGTTCTCCGCCATTTCCACGCCGATGAAGCCGGCACCAACAATTAAAGCGCGGCGCGGTTTGAGCTTTTTGATGAAATCATCGATTTTGTAGGTGTCGGCCACATTGCGAAGGGTAAAGATCTCTTCCAGGTCCATGCCATCCAGCCGGGGCTTTTTGGGCTCAGCTCCGGGAGAAAGCAGAAGCTTGTCGTAGGTTTCGAAATAACTTTCCCCGGTCCGGTGATTTTTCACGGTGACCCGTTTCTGTTCGCGGTCGATTTGGATCACCTCGCTAAAGATCCGGACGTCAATGTTGAATTGCTGGATCAAAAGCTCCGGCTTTGTAACGACCAGCCGTCCCCGCTCTTTGATGGCCCCGCCGAGGTAATAGGGGAGTCCGCAGTTGGCGTAGGAAATGAATTCGCCTTTTTCAAACAAGATGATTTGCGCTGTTTCATCCAGTCGACGCAGTCTTGTGGCGGCACTGGCACCGCCTGCAACGCCGCCTACAATCAGGACTTTCATGGGGATTCCTCCTTTATATGGATGTAGATTGATATAGTTCGTTTGATTCATTCAAGAATCCGGGGATTATATTGGTATTATATAAAGAAAATCGAACGATGGTCTGTGATAATAGTCACAAAAAAGACAGTTATCGTTAAAAAATAGACAATGTGGCTTTGGGATAATAATTTTGCTGGCGTTTTATCGCGGCATTGTTGGATCTTGGGCAGTTGCTGTGTCCCCTTTGTGCGGACGCCGCAGAAGGGGGGACGGGGACTTTTTGCGTCGCCCGCAAAAAGTCCCCGTCCCCCAAAACTCCGCTAAAAACCCTATCGAATGATCTGTTGCAAGGCCTTGCTGTCAAGAATCTCAATGCTTCCGCGTTTTTGTGTGATAATGCCTTGCCGCTTCAATTCGCTGAGCAGCCGGGAAACCACTTCGCGGGCCGTCCCTAGCTCGATCGCCAGCTGTTCATGGGTGATCTGCAAGGCGGTGTTCTGGCCTTTGCTCAACGTATAGAGGATGTGGGCGAGGCGCTTGTCGGCTTTCGTAAAGGCCACCTGTTCCAACACCTCCATGGTCTCGCCCAGCCGCTTGTACAAAATTGTGATAAGGTAATCTTTCCATGGAATGAAGTTTTTCAGCCAGCGCTGATAATAGCCGGAGGGAATCAGCAGCAGCTGGGAAGCGTCCTCTGCCACGGCAAACGCATGGAAATCCGACAGCTGCAGCTGCCGTGTCAGGTTCAACAGGCAAACGTCGCCGGGGTAAGCGCGAAAGAGTGTGACCTCACGGCCGCTCTCGCTGATTTTACAAATCCGCAGAACACCGCTGAGCATCAGCGGTACGGCATCGCAGCAGCCATCCGGCGGATGAAAGGATTCCCCGTCGT
>CALMWJ010000096.1 GCA_937873525.1 uncultured Peptococcaceae bacterium
CGACTCGGATCGCTTAAACTATGTCCAACATTTGGGGTGCACTTCACTTTTTGCGGATGTTCGCAGAAAGGGGACAGAGCATCTTAAAAGAATATAGGAATGACGCCAAAAACACCTGCATTTTTTGTTGCTGATAAATTACTGCATAAAATGGCGTCAACGTTGGATTTTGGGCGGTTGCTCCGTCCCTTTTTTGCGGACGCCCGCAAAAAGTCACCGTCCCCAATCATCAAAAAACCTGCGGAACCCTCTCCCGGTTCCGCAGGTTTCTCCAATCGATCTTTTGTTCCTCCGCGGCTTGCCCTCGATGTTCCCTTAGGCTTTCGCGGTTTTCGCCGTCTTCTTCACGTCGGCCTTGTGGTTCTGCCACATGGTCCACAGGGGGCCGGCGATGCAAATGGTGGAATAGCAGCCGGAAATCGTGCCGAACATCATGGGCAACGCAAATTTCCGGATAGAGTCGATGTCGTAGATCTGCGCAAAAATGTAGACAATAGCAATGCTCAGGAACACCGCAACGCTGGTGTTGATGGAGCGGGACATGGACTGGTTGATGCTGGTATCCACCAGATCTTCCATGGTCACCTTCCGGCCCATCAGTCGTTCGTTTTCCCGGATCCGGTCGTACACGACGATGGTATCATTGATCGAGAAACCAATGATGGTCAGCATGGCCGCGATGTAGGAGTCGTTTAGCGGGATTCTGAATACGATAAACGTCGCCGTCACGATCAGGCAGTCATGGATCAGGGCGACGATGGCCATGGCGCCGGCGGACAAGCCGCCGATGTTCCTGAAGCGGATGCCCACATAGATCATGATCAGCAGGAAGGCCAGTCCAACCGCGAAAAGGCTGTCCCTGAAGAATTTGGCGCCGATGTAGGGCTCAACCGTCAAGGACTCAGCCAGGGCCAGCTTGGAGTCGGGGTAAGCCTCTAGAATCGTCGATGTGATGATTTCCTGCTCCTGGGTGGTCACAGCGTCATTGCTGGCCAGGCTGACGGTGATTTTCTGCTCGTCTCTGGCCATATTGGTTTCCAGGAGGCAATTGGTTGGCCGGCCGATGGCCTCTTCGATCAGCTGGCCGGTCTTCTCGGCATCCATTGTGCCTTCATAGGTGTATTTGAGGATCGAACCGCCTTTGAACTGGATGTCCAGCTGGATACCGAAGACGAACGCGCTGATGATCCCCAGCAGGATCAAGGCGATGGATATACCGAAATAGATTTTTCTATGCTTATAAAACTTGATCATTTCACTGCCCCCTTCGCACCGAAATATTGCGGCTTGCGCAATTTGCTGAAATCGCTCAGCGACCGGATCATGAGCCGGGACGCGGTGACGCCGGCCACAAAGTTCATGATGACGCCGGTAAGAAGCGTATAGCCGAAGGACAGCATGGCGCCGGAGCCGAAGATGATCAGGATGATGGCGACGATAATCACCGTGATATTGCCGTCGAAGACGGAGGAAAAGGCCTTGTCGAAGCCTGCATCAATGGCCCCCCACAAGGTTTTGCCCGCATTCAATTCTTCCTTAATGCGTTCGGAAACGATCACGTTGGCGTCCACGCCCATCCCGATGGACAGGATCACGCCGGCGATGCCGGGCAGGGTCAGGGTGAACTGGGGCACGGAAAGGGCCAGCAGCTGACCGGCCACCTGCAGCAGCAGGGCGATGCAGGCCACCAGACCGGGCAGGCGGTAGTAGAGCAGCATGAACAGGCAGACCAGCCCAAAGGCGACCTGGCCGGCCAGGACCATGGTGGAAAGGGCGTTGCTGCCCAGGATCGGGCTGATGATGTTGCTGTTCTTGGCGATCAGAGAGAAAGGCAGTGCGCCGGAATTGATCTGGTCGGAAAGGGCCTTGGCTGTTTCCAGGGTGCCCAGATTGGTGATGTTGGCGGTGCCTCCGGTGATCTTTTCTTCAACGACCGGATCGGAAATCAAGGTTTCATCCATATAGATCGAGATCTTCTGGCCCACCAGCTTACCCGTGGCATCCGCGAATTTCTTGGCGCCTTCGCTGGAGAGCTCCAGGAGAACAATGGGCTGCGCGGTCTGGGGGGTCAGCTGGGCTGTGGTCTTGGCCACATCGGTGCCTTCCAGGACGACGTTGCCGGAAGGATCACGGAAGGTCAGCTTCGCGGTCTGCCCCAGCTCTGAAACCGCTTTCTGGGGATCAAAGTCTGCCTCGTCGGATTTCCAGGGGAAACGGACGATGATTTTGCTGTTTTCTTTATCGATGGTCACATCGCGGTCCGTGATGTTGGCCGCGTCCATGCGGGTTTCGATGATGGCCTTGGCGGATTCCAATTCGCTGTCGGTGGGTGTGCGGTCCAAATCCTTGGGTTCGTAGGTCGCTTCCACGCCGCCGCGGATGTCGATGCCGTAGCGCATCAGACCGGCGCCCTTGATCTCAAAATTGCCGATGTGCAGGCCGAAGACGGCCAGCAGCATCAATCCGGCTGTAAGCAACGCCACAACGAAAAACATATATTTCGAACGTAAAAATTGCATTGATCTTTCCCTCCAATTTGTATCAGTATGGCTTCGGATCCTTGTCCACAACCGTCACTTCATGCCGTCCTGGTCATGGATCTGGCTCATAAACCGCCGGTTGGCCGGCTCCAGATTGATCATTTCGGAGGTTTTGATATAGAAGCATAGCAACCCTGCCGTAATGAGCATCCAATCCAGGCTGTCCGGGCTGTTTTTCGGCCGCGGGCCCCGGGAGAGGCCGTTTTGAGCGAGGCTGGCTGCCGATAGGGCTTCTCTGAATTCCAGACGGTCGAGCCAGTCGAACATCTCGCTCTTCATAGAGGAAGCCGCACTTGCAGCGCGGCCCGAGAAGGCATGGGACTCGATCATTCCCTGCAGGCCGCTGCCAACGTGGATCACGCCGAGGCTGCCCAGGACAAAAAGGGCAAGAATACATAAAAGGAGGCCTGTCATAATGGTTTTGCTTTTTAGTTGGATATGCAAATCCCACAGTCCCCCTTTCCCAATCAACTTGTTTTCTAGCGCCGGCACGGCCAGCCTGAAGGCTCTCTTTCACTTATCATACCTGGATAATTATAGATATATCCGTCAGGTCTGTCAATCCCGGGATACGCCCTCCGCCCCATTCCCATCCGGCGTTCATCCGTCGTTCAACCGACGCTTATCCGGCTCTAGAATTTGCGGGTCAGCAGGTCGCTGTGCTCCAGCAGGCCTTCCACCGTATCGAATCCCAGCTGATGGAGCATTTCGATCACGTTGGGATTTTCTGCCGGAGTGGCATAAGCCGCCGCATCGCCGTAGGCTTCTACATTGTCTCGTCCGCGGTCCCGGTCGAGGATGGCCTTGGGCCCTCCCACGCAGCCGCCAACACAGCCCATGCCCTCAAAAAAGTTTGCGTCGGTTTTTCCGTCCAGCAAATCGTTCAGCATGGCTTTGCAGGCCGCCACCCCATCCGCCTTTTGCGTGCGGATGCGGACCGGCCGGTTGGGATTGAGACGCTCCACAGTGTCCCGCACCGCCTCGCTGACGCCGCCGGATCGGGCATAGATCCTCCCGGCCCGGGAGGAATGGTCGCTTTCGCTTTCCTCAAAGCGGGCGGGATCGATCTCCATAGCCTCGAAAATATCCTGCACCTCCTGAAAGGTCAGCACAAAATCCACGGCGCCGGCCAGGTCGGCTTCCCGGGCTTCAGACTTCTTGGCCAGGCAGGGCCCGATGAAAACGGTGACCGCGTCCGGATAAAGGGATTTGATCATCCGGCCGCTGGCGACCATGGGAGAAACCGAGCCCGGCACATGGGGCATCAGCTGATTGTACACCTTGCGGATCATGGCGATCCACATGGGGCAGCAGCAGCTGGTCAGCTGATAATCCGATTCTTTTTGAATGTTCCGGTCAAATTCCAGGGCTTCCTTCAGGGTCAGGATGTCGGCAAACAAGGCCACCTCCACCATGCCGTCAAAGCCGATCCGCTTCAGGGCGCTCCGCAGCCTTCCCGGCGTCACCTCCGCACCGAATTGGCCATAAAAAGCCGGGGCGATCAGGGCGTACACCAGATGCTCCCGGGCGCCAATGGCCTGAAGGGCTGGAATGATGTCCTTGCTGGCCATCAGCTTTTGGGCATGGCAGCGGTCGATGCAGAGGCCGCAGCCGATGCACAATTCCTTGTCGATCAGGATATCCCCGTCCGGTCCCGGATGAATGGCATCAAATTCACAGGCCGCCGCACAATTCGCTTGAGCCTCCGGCGGGCAATCGCAGCTGCCCAAACGCCAGACCAGGGGGTGCCTTTGAGGCTTCAGCAAGCAGTCCAGCTGGATGGGATCCGCATCCTCCGAAAGGGCGGTTTCCGAGGGGAGACCGCCCTTTTGCCGGAGGGTGTCCTTTACCAGCCGTCGGTACAATTCCTGAAAGGTGGTGGTCATCGCAATCCCTCGCTTCTCAAGATATCAGTCGGTGCGGCACCGGAGCGGCCGGATCATCGATCCTGGTCGGCGCTGCCTTCCGGGAACACTTCATCGTGGGGCAATGCCGGGGCATCGGACCATAAACGCTCCAGATTGTAGAAACTCCGTTCGTCCTCCTGGAAGATATGGACAATGACGGTGCCGAAATCCAACAGGATCCAGCGGCCTTCCTGGAAGCCTTCGGTGCGGAGGACGTTTTGCCCGGCAGCCTCCAGGGCCTCCGAGACGGCTTCGGCCAGAGCCTGGGTCTGAGCCCGGCTGTTGCCGGTGCCGACCACAAAATAATCGGTGATCACTGTCAGATCCTCCAGCTTGAGGACCGTGATTTTAGAACCTTTTTTTGCATCCATGGAACGCGCGGCCAAAATGGCCATGTCTTTACTGTTCATGAGGGTCTCCTTTCACACTATGCGCATGTTCGGGTTGTGCCGGCCGATCGATCCGGTGGCCAAAATCGGTCTCCGTCAGCCATTTCCGGCAGGCCACCATCCCCTGATGGACCGGCACCCTTTTTCTCTCTAAAAATATAAATGTCTGGTCGATGGACTCCAGCATGACCAGCCTCAGGTCCACCTGGGCCAGCTCCCGCAGCTCGGCGATCCCGTGATAGCAACGGCCGGGCTCGATGAGGTCCGCCATAAAGACGATGCAGGCTTCCAGACTCATGTCGGGAGCCGCCGTGGTATGATATCGGATGGCTTCTAAAACGATGGGATCCTTCACACCCCATTGGGTTTCCGCCATCCAGGCAGCCACAGGCCCATGGAGGATGGATGGGTTCTCCCGTTCCGAGGGGTCGGTGATCAGGCCGGCTTCCTCAGCGATTTCCAAGAGCTCCCGGTCCTTCATCTCTTTGGCGCCGTCGTGAAGCAGCCCTGCCAGAGCGATTTTGTCCGGCGCCCCGCCGTACAAGCGGCTCAGTTCAACGCCGGTCTCCGCCACCTTGAGGCTGTGCTCCAGGCGTTTGGCGCTCAATGTCCGGGCCATCAGATCGATGTAATATTCCCAATCGATGCCGCCTAACTCAGGCTGCCGGAAGAAATCCAGAATTTCACGCATTCAGTGTCTCCCGTTAGGTCTGATCCAGATACAGATCGTTTTTGTTGATGTAATATTCCACCGGTTCCGGAAGGAGGTATTTGATGGTCCGCCCCTCCGCCACCCGGCGCCGGATGTCCGTGGAGGAAATGGCCATGGCCGTCACCTCGATGGGGATGATTTTTTGGAGGTAACCCGGCTTCAGCTGCTGCCGGACGATCCGCTCCATGGCGGAAAGGTCATAACCGGGCCGCGTGGCCGCAATGAAGGTGCAGTTCTCAAACAGCCGGTCCACATCCTTCCAGGTGATGATTTCCAGGATCGCATCGGCACCGGTAATAAAATAAATCTCACTGCCCGGTTCCAGCAGCCTGCGGAAATACAGCACCGTGTCAATGGCGTAGGATGCGCCGGGGCGGTCCATTTCCACACGGGAAACCTCAAAGTAAGGGTTGGTGACCGTGGCCAGCTCCGTCATCAAAAACCTTTTTTCCTTGCCGGTGATGATCTGTCCCGCCTTATGGGGCGGCTGGCCTGAAGGGACAAACACCACCTTGTCCAGGTCGAAACGAGACCGGACCGCTTCCGCGGTGACCAGATGCCCCTGATGGATCGGGTCGAAGGTTCCGCCCATCAGTCCGATGCGTTTTGCTTTGCTGAGATGCAATTCTTCATGGGAAAAGGCAGGATCCTCGCACATGCAGCTTATCCCCTCACTTGTCCGTTGCCGCGGATGATGTATTTGATGGTGGTCATTTCTTTTAAGCCCATGGGCCCCCGTGCATGGAGCTTCTGGGTGCTGATGCCCATCTCGGCGCCGAAGCCGAATTGGCCGCCGTCGGTAAAGCGGGTGGAGGCATTCACATAAACCGCCGCCGCATCCACCTGGGCCGTGAAGCGCTGGGCGTTGGGATAGCTGTTGGTGACGATGGCTTCGGAATGCCGGGTGCCGAAACGGTTGATATGGTCGATGGCCTCCTGAAGGCTATCCACCACTTTGACCGCCAGGATCAGATCCAGAAACTCGGCGGCGTAGTCCTCTTCGGTGGCTTCCTGAACACCCGGCACCAGCCGCTGGGTTTCCGGGCAGCCCCGCAGCTGCACGCCCTTATCCATCAAGGCT
>CALMWJ010000097.1 GCA_937873525.1 uncultured Peptococcaceae bacterium
TGCCCGGACGAAGGAAGACATCCTGGCTCTGGACAGCCGCGACGGAAAAGTATATGCCGTCACGCCCGTGGTTCAGGACAGCGGCGCAATGCCCTATACGCTGGACAACCAAGAGGGAGATCTGACGCTTGCCGATTTCGTGAAAAAAGGCATCGACGTCCTGGACAACCGCAAAGGCTTCTTCATGATGGCTGAGTCAGGAAAGATCGACTGGGCAGGCCACGCCAATGATGCCAAAGCCAATATCTGTGATGTTCTGGCCTTTGAAGAAGCGATCCAGGTGGCCATTGATTTTGCTGAAAAGCACCCCACAGATACCCTGATCATCGTCACGGGAGACCATGAAACCGGCGGCATGACCATCGGCCAGGCAACCACCGGTTATGACACGGCCTTCGATGTCCTGGAAAACCAAAGGATGTCTTATGTAGCCTTTGACGCCTTGATCAAAGATATGAAAACCAGCGATCCGGACTTAAGCTTTGCGGAAGTCATGCCGGTCATCACCGAGAGCTTCGGTCTTGTGAACAACACCGACGGGGACGTCAGCCGGGCCGGCGAACCAAGCTACATGGCCTTGGAACTGTCCGACTGGGAAGTGGCGCGGCTGGAAAAGGCCTTTGCTGAAACCATGGCGGCAAAGCCGACCAAGAACGAAGAAACTGCCTTGCTGTATGGCAGCTACAATCCTCTGTCCGTCACCCTGACCCATATCTTGAACAACAAAGCGGGCATCGGCTGGACCTCCTATTCCCACACCGGCGTACCGGTTCCGGTTTATGCCACCGGCGCAGGCGCATCGCTGTTCAATGGCGCCTATGAAAACACCGAGGTCTACGACAAGCTGGTCGAGATCACGAAGCTCAGATAGTTTATTCCAGAGGCTGAGCAAAGACGGGCCTGCTGCCGCAGGCCCGTCTTTATTAGGAAAGGAGTCCTTGTGAAGAAGATGCTTTGGCATATCAATAGAAAAGAAATCCTGATTGCAGCCATCCTTTTGCTTGTGCTGGCTGTCCTTATGGCCTTGCCGACAGGCTTTCAGAAGCAGGAATACCGGTTTACCGAGGGCGTCCGGGCTGAGGTCCTTTCAGTGGACAACAGCGGGCTCCAGCGCACCGGAATCTATACGCTGGGCGATCAAAGCGCCCTGATTCGTATCGAAACCGGCGCGCATCAGGGGGAGCAGGTCCAAGCCGGCAATATGCTCACCGGCAGCCTGTCCGTGGACAAGCTCTTCCAGCCAGGGGATAAAGCATGGGTTTTGCTTGGGTTTGATGAAAACGGGAAAATCAATTTTGCCAATATGATCGATCACTACCGCATCGACAAGGAGCTTCTGCTGGTTGGCGCTTTTGCGGTCATGCTCATCCTGTTTTCCGGATGGACCGGCCTGCGGACGCTGCTCTCGTTTTCCTTTGCTCTCTTGAGCATCTGGAAGCTCTTGATCCCGGCCATGCTTCACGGCTACCATCCCTTATTCGTCGCGCTGCTTGTGGGAAATATCATTACCATCGTAACGCTTTTGCTGGTGGCGGGCTTTTCTTCAAAGGCCTATGCCGCCATCATCAGTGCCGTCACCTGCTCCTTTGCCACCTGCCTGTTGGCCGTCGTCTTCGGAAAGGTCTTTAATATCCACGGCGCGGTGATGGAAGGCGCCGAATCCCTGTTGTATGCCGGCTATATGAATCTGGATCTGACCCTGGTGTTTCAGGGTGGGATCTATCTTGCCTGCTCAGGGGCTATCCTGGACTTAGCCATTGATATCTCCTCAGCTTTGGAGGAGATCGTTCATAACAACCCCCAGGTTACCCGTTCGGAGCTGGTGAAATCAGGGTTCAATATCGGGAAGTCCATCGTGGGCAGTCAAACGACGACCCTGCTCCTGGCCTATATGGGCAGCTATATCACCATCATGATGGTCTACATGGCCCAAGGCACACCCCTTATGAACATCCTGAATTCAAAGCCGATCGCGGCGGAGATCCTCCATACCTTTGTGGGCTGCATCGGCTTGGTGCTGGTATCCCCCTTGACCTCCGCCATTTGCGGCTTTTTATATGAACAGGCTCCTGTTGAAAGCAAACTGGGCCGGCTCGCGAAAATCGATAGGCCCAAGGAAGACAAAATACCGGCATAGGCTATGCCGATTCTTTTCGTGCCCCTCATCGTCGTTTTTTAAGATGGCTGTACTATGGTTTATTCCGGATATAGGCAGTATTTTTGCCTGCGCCAAGCTTGATGATGGTCCCTTCATCAAGCAGTTGCTTCAAGGCCGCTTCGACCATGGATTGACTGATGTCCGGATATTGTTCCAATATATCGCTTTTAGAGACGGGCTGCGGCGTCGCATTGAACAGGAGACGGATGCGTTCGCTTTTGGAGATTCTACTGTCCTGCAGCAACTCGGCGCGTTCAGAAAACTCTTTATAGGCTGACAGGAGGATCTCCAGGAAATATCGG
>CALMWJ010000098.1 GCA_937873525.1 uncultured Peptococcaceae bacterium
AAGGGGGACAATATCATGACCAATGATGCATTTTTTGCTTTAGGCGCCGCACTTGCCATCGGTTTGGCCACATTCGGGCCCGGAATCGGGCAAGGCCTTGCCGCCGGCCGGGCATTCGAGGGGATTGCCCGCCAGCCTGAAGCCACAGGGGACATCCGCACGCTGCTGATCCTCTCCCTGGCCTTCATGGAAGCGCTATGTATATTCGGACTGCTGATCGCCTTCATGCTTTTTGGAAAAATATCCTGAAGCAAAGACGCTGCGGCCCCGTCATTCTCATGTCAGAAAGCATATAGGAGGGTAGAAGGGTGTCGTTCAATTTATCAGATATGTTGTTTGCGATCATTAATTTTGCAGCGATGGCTTTTATACTAAACAAAGTCCTTTTCAAACCGGTGCTCAAGGTTTTGGATGACCGGCAGAACATGATCAATGCCGTGCACCGGCAGGCCCAGGAAGCGAAACAGGAAGCTGAAGCGGACCGGGAACAATACAGCCTTGAGATGAAGAAACTGCGGATCCAGACCCAGGAAATCATGGAACGGGCGTTGAAAGCCGGCGAAGAAAGCAAGAACATCATCATCGCCGATGCGAAAGCCAATGCGGAAAGCATGATGCAGAGGACCCGGGAAGAACTTGAGCTTGAAAAAGAAAAAGCCAAAAAAGAGCTGCGCAGCGAGGTCGCGGAATTGGCGGTCCTGGCCGCAGGAAAATTGGTCCAGCAGACCCTGCGGGCTGAAGACCATGAAAAACTCATCGAAGAATTTATTCATGAAGTCGGTGATCCAACGTGATGCGGAACCGGGCACGGTTTTGCTATGCGCAGACCTTGATGGAAATTGCCAGAGAGCGCCAATCCGAAGCAAGGTATGCTGAAGAACTGGCGCGTTTTGCCGGCATGCTCCGACAGGATCCTGTCCTGAAGCAGAGGCTGGAGGATCCGCTGACAGATCGTGAAGAAAAAAAGGGGCTCCTGGATCAGACGTCCCGGAAAGCGCTCTTTGATCCGATCATCGGCAATTTTCTGCAGGTGATGTTGGATCAGCGCCACGAAAAAGATTTTGAAGCAGTGATCGAGGTTTTCCAAGGCCTGGCCGATGCTGAAAAAGGCATCCTTCGCGGGGTGATCCAAGCCGCGCAGCCCATGTCCTCTGAGCAAATCGGCCGTTTGGAGGCGGCCTTTTCGAAACGACTGAATCAGACGGTCGTCTTAAACCAGAGCCCGGATCCCGGACTGATCGGAGGCCTCAGGGTCGAGCTGGCCGGCAGGATCTATGACGGAACTCTTCAAAGCCGCCTTTCGGACTTTTTTCTGGAGGTATCCGGTGATCCAGGGAAGGCTGTTTCCTTCAGAAAGAATGTGACGGCGCTGGACAATGCAGCGCGCGATAGCCTGCCTCCGGGCGATCAGACGGCCTCCGAATGGCTGAATGCGGAGGTCCGCTCGGCGGTTCCCCTGACCGACGCGCAGCAGACCATGCTGGCGGCGGCTTTATCCAAGAAATTCGGAAAAGAGATCCGCCTTTCCTTCCGGCTGCAGCCTGGACTATTGGGGGGAATGGTCGTCAGGGTGGGGGATACGGTATGCGATGGCAGTATATCCCGCCGTCTGGAGGATCTTAAAAAAGCAATGCTTCAATGAAATGGATAGAAGGGATTGACCATGCGTATTCAAACCGAAGAAATCAGCTGGATATTGAAAAATAAAATCGAAAATTACCGGCCGCAGATCGACATGTCCCATGTGGGGCGGGTGATCCAGGTTGCCGACGGCGTCGCCCGCATCCATGGCCTCAATCAGACCATGGCCGGTGAAATGCTGGAGTTCTCCAACGGGGTCGTCGGACTGGCTCTGAATTTGGAAGAAGACAACATTGGCTGCATTATTATGGGCGCCTTTTCAGATATCCGGGAGGGGGACCTGGTGAAACGGACCGGCAAAATCCTGGAAGCCCCGGTGGGCGACGCTTTGCTGGGACGGGTGGTCAATGCGCTGGGCCAACCCATCGATGGGAAAGGACCGATACTGGCCGACGGATCCCGGGCGATCGAATCCCCGGCGCCCGGTGTCATTGACCGGCTTTCCGTTCACGAGCCGATGCAAACGGGGCTGAAATCCGTTGACGCGTTGGTTCCCATCGGCCGGGGCCAGCGTGAATTGATCATCGGGGACCGGCAGACCGGCAAAACGGCCATCGCCATCGACACCATCCTCAACCAGAAAGACAGCGGTGTGATCTGCATTTACGTGGCCATCGGGCAGAAGGAATCCACGGTGGCTGCCGTTGTGGAAAAACTTAAACGCTTTCATGCCATGGATTATACGATCGTTGTCTCCGCGTCGGCCAGTGAACCGGCCTCCATGCAGTATATCGCACCCTATGCCGGCTGTGCCATGGGGGAGCATTTCATGTACAGCGGGCGCCATGTCCTGATCATTTATGACGACTTATCCAAACAGGCGGTGGCCTATCGCGAGATTTCACTTTTGCTGAAACGCCCGCCCGGCCGTGAAGCTTATCCGGGAGATGTTTTCTATCTCCATTCAAGGCTGCTGGAACGGGCGGCACGGCTGAGCGACGAGCTCGGCGGCGGTTCCATGACGGCCCTGCCCATCATCGAGACTCAGGCAGGAGATGTCTCCGCCTATATTCCGACCAACGTGATCTCTATCACCGACGGTCAGATTTTCCTTGAGACCGATCTTTTCAATTCGGGCTTCCGTCCGGCGATCAATGTGGGCATTTCAGTATCCCGCGTGGGAGGTTCTGCCCAGACCCGTGCCATGAAGCGCTTTGCCGGCCGGCTTCGGCTGGATCTTGCCCAGTACCGGGAGCTGGAAACCTTTACCCAATTCAGCTCTGAGCTGGACAAGAATACCACGAGCCGTTTGAACCGTGGAAAAAAGATCATGGAATCGCTTAAACAGCCTCAATATCACCCGATTCCCATGGCGGAGCAGGTGGTGAGCATCTATATGGCGGTCAACGGCGATCTGGATGACATTCCGGTGCAGAAAGCCGCTGGTTTCCAGAAAGAATTTTTAAACAATCTGCAAACCGGGCCCCACAGCGGGATCCTGGCTTCCCTTCGGGAGTGCAAAGACATGAAGCCGGAGATCGAGCAGCAGCTGAAAACCGCCATCCAGGAATTCAAGACCTTGTTCATGGCCGGATAACCGGCTGGAGCAGATGCTGAGACCCAGCGGCCGAATGTAAAGGATTGGTTTAGAAATGTCAAACACCAAAGAATATCGCCGCCACATCCAAAACGTCAAAAACACGGAGCAAATCACCAATGCGATGAAGATGACGGCGGCTGCGAAACTGAAGAAAGCCCATCAAGCGGTGGTCTGTTCACGGCCATACGATGAAAAAATGCGTGAGATCGTCCACCGCCTGATGCGAATGGAGCATCCCGTGTTTCCCTTGGCTGAACAGCGTGAGCTCCGGAGCGTGGGCATCGTTCTGATTACCGGCAACTGGGGACTGTCCGGCGGTTACAACAGCGGCCTGACCCGATTTGCGGATCACGTTCTTTCCGACTGGGAAACCAAAGGGGTGGAAGCCGAGGTGATTGCCGTGGGCAGCAAAGGCTACGCTTATATGCTGTCCCGAGGTGCGAAGCTTCATAGGGAGAGCTTCTTTATCAGCGATATGCCTCTGTACAGCGAGGCGATCCGGATCGTTCAGTATGTATGCGGCGCTTTTCTGAAAGGCACCTATGACCGGGTCGACATCGTCTACCAGGCCTTTCATTCCGCAGGACGCCAGGCGCCGGCCCTAAGGCCGCTGCTGCCGGTCGCCTTTGATCCGGAAGCCACATCTGAACACAAAGAATATTTGTACGACCCCAACAGCCGCACGGTGCTGGAATACCTGATCCCCCAGTACATCAACAGCGCCTTGTACCAAGCCATCCTGGAGTCGAAAGCCAGCGAACATGCTGCGCGGGTGATGGCCATGAGCGCGGCGTCGGACAATGCCAATAAAATGATCAGCAAGCTGGTCCTCAGCTACAATCGGGCTCGCCAGGCCGCCATTACCAGTGAGATTTCTGAAATTGTCGGCGGAGCCAATGCCATTCAGTAAGAGGAGGGATACCGTTGGCCAATCAAGGAAACATCCTCCAAATCATTGGAGCGGTCGTCGACGTGGCCTTTCCGGCAGGCCATCTGCCGGAGATCTACAACGCCGTTGTGGTCGATGAACCGGAAAACCCTATCAAGCTTACGCTGGAAGTGGCCCAGCATATCGGGAACAATGTGGTGCGCTGTGTGGCCATGTCATCCACCGACGGTCTGGTCCGAGGGATGAAAGCTTGCGATACCGGGGACCCGATCTTAGTGCCGGTCGGCGAAGGAACGCTGGGACGGATGATGAATGTTCTGGGCGAGCCCATCGACCATCGGGGGCCCGTGGCCGCCCAAGTCCGCCGGCCGATCCATCGCCCGGCGCCGGAATATGTGGATCAGAATCCCGCCACCGAAATGCTGGAAACCGGCATCAAGGTCATTGATCTGCTGGCCCCCTATTCCAAAGGCGGCAAAATCGGCCTCTTTGGCGGTGCCGGGGTCGGCAAGACCGTTCTGATCATGGAGCTGATCCAGACGGTGGCCCGGCAGCATGGCGGTTATTCCGTGTTCGCCGGCGTCGGCGAACGGACCCGCGAAGGCAATGACCTTTGGAAGGACATGAATGAGTCCGGCGTCATCCAGAAGACCGCCCTGGTGTTCGGTCAGATGAATGAACCGCCCGGCGCCCGCCAGCGTGTGGCTTTATCCGGCCTGACCATCGCCGAGGAATTCCGGGATGCCGGCGGAAAAGATGTTCTGCTGTTTATCGACAATATTTTCCGTTTCAGCCAGGCAGGCTCCGAAGTGTCCGCTTTGCTGGGGAGGATGCCCTCCGCCGTGGGGTATCAGCCGACCCTGGCGTCCGAAATGGGGATCCTGCAGGAACGGATCACCTCCACGCAAAAAGGGTCCATCACTTCGGTCCAGGCGGTTTATGTCCCGGCAGACGATCTGACGGACCCGGCGCCGGCCACAATTTTTTCCCATCTGGACGCCACCACGGTTTTGTCCCGGGCCATTGTTGAAATGGGGATCTATCCCGCCGTGGATCCCTTGGAATCCACATCCCGGATCCTGGATCCGCTGATCCTGGGAG
>CALMWJ010000099.1 GCA_937873525.1 uncultured Peptococcaceae bacterium
TGGACATCCCCGGTCTGGTGGAAGGGGCCAGTGAAGGCGCCGGCCTTGGGCATCGCTTTCTCCGCCATGTGGAGAGAACCAGGCTGCTTCTGCACGTACTGGACATATCCGGGTCCGAGGGCAGAGATCCTTTGGAGGATTTCCGTTTGATCTACACAGAAATGGTGCAGTATGACCCTAATCTGGCCAAGAAGCCGCAAATCATCGCCGCCAACAAGATGGATCTGCCGGGAGCGGAAGACAACCTGGAGCGGCTTCGGAGCAGCTATGGCAATCAATATGAAATATTTCCGGTTTCAGCGGCCACCGGGGAAGGCCTGTGGCCTCTGATGCGGCGGGCGGGAGAAGTGCTTCGGGAATTGCCGCTGCTTCAGGAGACCGTGCCGGAGGAAGATATCAAAATTACCAAATTGGAGGCTGTGACCGGTCCTGCTCTGGCGGTGCGCCGCGAACAGGACCGCTGGATCGTGGAGGGCACGGAAGCTGAGAAACAGATCCAGAGGACGAATTTTGCCAATGAAGCGGCGGTCAACCGGTTGCTCAAGATCCTGCGAACCATGGGGATCGACAAGACCTTGAAGACGGCAGGTGCAAAAAACGGTGACACGGTTGTGATTGGACCCATGGAATTCGAATATATGGACTGACAGGAGGCATGGGAAATGAGGCGTTTGGCGGCGGTTTTAGCGGTTGCCGATCCGACGGCGGTGAGACTCTTAAGGGCGAATCTTCGGGCTGCAGGCTTTGAAGTGACGACCGTTCACACCGGAGAGGAGGCAGCCGGGCGCGTGATGTCTGAAACTGCAGACTTGCTGATTTTGGGCGAAAAGCTCTCGGATGGCAATGGCGTCATATTGTGCCGGAAATTGAGAGAAAGCAGCAACATCCCTATTGTGGTGATGGGACAGGCCGATCGCAGCGCAGGGGCTGTGGTCGCTCTGAACAACGGTGCGGATGATTATCTGGGCTATCCTTATTCCACCGATGAATTTTTCGCACGGGTGAATGCCGTGATGCGCCGGGTGGTTCGTGAAGTGATTCGGATGGACGAGGGCAAGAAACGGATCGGCGGCCTGGTTATCGACCTGAGCCAGCGCCAGGTGACCAACCAAGGCAAGAGCGCTGCGCTGACGCCGACGGAGTTCAAGCTGCTGATGTATTTGGCGGAACGATCGGAACAAGTGATTCCCCATGAAGAACTCTTGACACATGTATGGGGGCAGGAATATGCGCATTGTGTCCATTATCTCAGAGTCGGCATTGGCCGCCTGCGTCAAAAGGTGGAGAAGGATCCGGCCAACCCCAGTTATCTGGTGACCTGCAGCGGTGTGGGCTATATGCTTCAGGAAAGCCCGCGCCAGTAATCGAATCCGCAGGCAGATCGAAGGCCCGCAGAGAATAAGATGGTTCTGAGGAGAAAACATGCCGCCCAAAAAAGAGCTTCCCAAAGAAACCTTTACACCAATCATCAATGTAACCATTGATAAAGAAGATTTTACCCATGCCGGTGAAGCAAGCTCCCAAATCAAAGAGCGGCTGCTCAAGCTGGGATACTCTCCCCAGGCGATACGCCGTGTGGCCATCGCCTCTTTTGAAGCCGAACTCAATATCGTGATCCATTCCCTGGGGGGGGAGATCGAAGCGGCCATCCGGCCGCAAACGGTCCGGATCATTGCCCGGGACCGCGGCCCGGGTATCGAAGACATTTCGAAGGCCATGCAAAAAGGCTTCTCGACCGCGCCGCCCCATATCCAGCAGATGGGCTTCGGCGCCGGTATGGGATTGCCGAATATAGAGCATTGCTGTGACGAGTTCCAGATTCAAAGCAAGCCGGGTGAAGGAACCACGGTCACCATGGTCATTCGCGAAGCCCGCTGAAGGCAGCCCCCAGAGGGAAGACCGCTGAATGACAGGCAGGAACCGATACCCACAGAATAGGAGGATGGCAATGGAATCATCCCATTCCGTAGGCTTGGACAGGGACCGCTGTGTCGGCTGCACGACCTGCATCAAGACCTGTCCCACGCAAGCGATTCGCGTAAAAAAAGGAAAAGCGCGCATCATGGAAGATCGCTGCATCGATTGCGGCGAATGCATCCGTGTTTGTCCAAAATATGCCAAAATTGCCATTACCCAACCTTTAGAGGTTATTCGGAAATTCAGGTATCCGGTGGCTTTGGTTTCGCCGTCCCTTTATGGGCAATTTCCATTAAGCATCGACATCGACACCATCCTTTCAGGATTTTTGGAATTAGGATTCAAACGGGTGATCGAGGTGGCCCGCGGTGCAGAATACATGGGCCATTTTATTAATGAATATCTGAAAAATGTTCCCAGCCCCCGGCCGGTCATCTCTTCGGTGTGCCCTGCTGTAACCCGCTTGATCCGTGTCCGTTTCCCTGAATTGGCAGAGCATGTCCTGCCCATTGCCCAGCCCATGGAAATCATGGGCAAGCTGGTGCGGGACCGGATGAACCGGGAAGGCTATCCGCCGGGCGAGGTAGGTATATTTTATATATCGCCCTGTACGGCCAATGTGACCGCCTCACGCAATCCCATCGGCTTTGACACCAGGGTGATCGACGGCGCCATTGCCATATCTGAAATATTCTGGCCTCTTTACAATATTGTGA
>CALMWJ010000100.1 GCA_937873525.1 uncultured Peptococcaceae bacterium
CTTTCCGTTGGAAGAACGACGGACGAACAATCAGGAACAGCTTTCGAATACAGTGAAGCGCTGCAACCTTTGTCCGGCAGGATTTTCTATAGCCTGAAGCAAAACCCTTATCCAACGATGGAAAGGACCTGCGGGATTCTGCTCCATCCTACCTCGCTGCCTTCCCCATGGAAAATCGGTGATATCGGAGAACCGGCGGAGCGGTTTATCGACTTTTTAGCGGCGGCCGGACATCGTCTTTGGCAATTGCTCCCGCTCAATCCAACGGGAGGTGGTTATTCACCCTATGACAGCGGCGCGGTGTTTGCCGGCAATTGGCTCTTGATCAGTTTGGAAAAGCTGCAGGAGCAGGGGCTGCTTGGGATGGAAGAATTGGAGGCAGTCAGGGAAAAAGACCAGCGATTCCTCCAAAACCAGACCGACTATCCCGGAGCAGAGCGACAGAAGATGCCGTTGCTGTATAAGGCGTTCCGAAGGTTTAAGGAGCAGCATGGAGAGGAAGGGGATGCCTACCGTGCATTTTTGGCAGAACATGCTTATTGGCTGGAGGATCATGTCCGGCACCAGATGACATCGGAACGGGAGCTTTGGCATGACGAGCCGCGGGAAGGGCCTGGATTCCGCCGCTTTCTTCAATTCATCTTCTTTTCACAGTGGGCAGCACTGAAAGCCTATGCACATCATCGCGGAATTCAGATCATCGTAGACATGCCGTTTTATCCTGCGGCCGGCGGCGCCGATATAATAGGCCATCCCCGGTGTTTCAAACTGGATGCGGAAGGCCGGCCTCTTGCCGTTTCAGGCGTGCCAGCGGA
This sequence comes from uncultured Peptococcaceae bacterium, assembly GCA_937873525.1. GTDB lineage: Bacteria > Bacillota > Peptococcia > DRI-13 > UBA5745 > UBA5745. Next base: position 816 of record CALMWJ010000100.1, read on the forward strand.
TTCGTTCAGCCTGGAGGGACAGTTGTGGGGGACTCCAGTCTATCATTGGCGCAACCTGAAGAAGGCTGGTTTTTCCTGGTGGATCCAACGCATGCGCCATATGCAAACGCTTTACGATGTTATTCGCATGGACCATTTCCGGGGATTCGAGGCATTTTGGGAGGTGGTGCCGGGCGCTGAGACGGCCGCCGAAGGGCGATGGCTCAAGGGACCCGGGCAGCAGCTCTTCCGAGCCATGAAACAGGCGCTGGGGACATTGCCGCTGATTGCCGAGGACTTGGGCCATATCACCCCTGAGGTCCATAATCTGCGCAATATCCTGGGCATCCCGGGAATGAGGGTGCATCAGACCAGCCCGATCCGGGTGGATGAGCCTGCGGAAAACATCGAACACTGCGTCTATTATTCAGGAACCCATGATCATGAGACGCTGCAGGAATGGGTGTCAAAGAGCCGGGAGGGAGACGGGAACGATCCGGAAACCCTTCATTCCGCCGTATGGGAAGTTCTTCATGAAATCTATGAAAGCAAAGCCCCCTGGGTGATTTTTCCTCTGCAGGATATCCTGGGCCTGGGGGCTGAGGCCAGAATGAATCGTCCCGGCCTCGCGGAGGGCAATTGGATTTGGCGTTTGAGCCCTCACACCCTGACCGGAACGCTGGCTGAACAGCTTCGAGGGATGGCGGAGGCAAGCGGCCGCATCCGGAAAGAAGGTGAGGTCGAATGAAAACGAATTGGCATCGTTTCAGCGAATATTTGGTTCAGTCTAAAGAGCCGGAAATCCAGCTGGACATCAGCCGGATGCATTTTAATGAAAACGATGTGCTTCAGTTGGAGCCTGAAATGCAGGAAGCCTATCGGCAGATCCGGGAGCTGGAAGCCGGTTCCCTGGCCAATCCCGATGAGAAACAGATGGTTGGGCATTATTGGTTGAGAGCCCCGGAGCTGGCGCCTGTCCGGGAACTTCAGGAGGAGATCCGGAACGCCCAAGACCAGGTCATGGATTTTGCATGGCGGGTCCACCAGGGCTCGATCCCGGGGCAAACCGGACAGAAATTCAGACATATTCTGGTCATCGGGATCGGAGGATCTCATCTGGGACCTTGTTTTCTCT
>CALMWJ010000101.1 GCA_937873525.1 uncultured Peptococcaceae bacterium
CGAGCATTCATCTCCTTCCTTCAATGATCCTTCAAAATATGTGGTTTTGGCGGCGGAACCGCCGCCAAAACCACATAACCTATATTACTTTGCGAGATCGGCAGCTTTGATTGCTTCTGCATATTCCACAAGGCCGGGATACTTCTCTTCCAGGAAACCGTCCAGGGCTTGCTGCCACAGCATTACATCGGTATCAACAAATTCTAACCCGGCATCAACGCAAATTTGACGTTTCTCCTCGGTTGCCGACAAGATGGAGTCTGCGCAGGATTTACCGGCCTCGACCGCGGCTTCCCGGATGATCGTCTGGTATTCCGCAGGCAGGGAAGCAAAGTAATCCTTGTCCATGATGAAGGAGTCCGTGGTGTAGACATGGTTGGTTTCAATGATGTATTTCGTGCACTCATGCCAGGACAGGCTGACGATGTTGGTCAGGCCGTTTTCTGCACCGTCAACGGTTCCCTGCTGGATCGCAGTGAACACTTCACTGCCGCCCAAGGGGGTAGGCGAAGCTCCCAGCCATGCCCAAGTATCCAGATACATGGGCATGGTGGGTGTACGCAGCTTAAGACCCTTGACATCCGCAGGACTCTCCACCTTTTTGTTGGTGCACATGACGCGGATACCCTGCAGGGCGGCACCCATGATCTCCATGTTGCTCTCATCGCCCATATCCTTCAGGATTTTCTGACCGACTTCGCCTTCCCAAACCGCTCTCCAGTGATCCACGCTGGAATACATATAGGGTGCGGCATCGATGTTGGCCAGAGGTGAAATCGAGGCCAAATTGGCAACCGCTTCGTATACGATGTTGCAAATGCCCATGCTCAGGCCTTCCAGGCAATCCGCGGTGTTGCCCAGCGAAGAGCTGGGATACAATTCCACGGTAATGTTGCCGTTGGTCTTCTCATTGACGGTCTTGGCAAACAGCTCTGCAGACTTGTACACAGGGTCGGTCTCGCCGATGCTCAGATGCATTTTCATGGTGTAGGTTTTATCGCTCGCCGCCGCGGTGTCGGAAGCTGCAGCAGAAGTCGTAGCCGCTGCGCTGCTGGAAGAACCGCAGCCCGCCAGTAAAGACAGGCACATGATGGCGCAAAGGACGATGGAAACAACCTTTTTATTCATTTTGATTTCCTCCAAATTATTAATTTTGCGGGGTATTTTGCTTGTTTACTATTGTACTATTTCTGCGTTCCAATTTCGATGCTTAAATGCTCGCGTTTCCAAGGGAATCAAAGACATTGCCAAATGGGCTTGGCTTACGGCTTCAGGATCGTTTTCACGCATTCCCCCTTCAGCATCATATCCAGTCCCTTTTCATAATCTTCCAAAGGCAAGGTATGGGACACAATCGGCTCCAGATCAAGTCCGGCGGCAAACATGCCGTTCATATCTTCCCAGGTATTGAAAATCCTCCTGCCCGCGATGCCTTTCAGGGTAATGCCGCGGTAAATAAATTCGGAAAAATTCACATTGGGTCTCTCGCTGGGCAGTCCCACAAAAACGATTTTGCCTTCCGGCCGGACAAAGCGGAACACGCTTTCAATGCCCTTGGTATTGCCGGAGTATTCCAGCACCACGTCGACCCCATACTTTGCGATGCTTTTGATGACCTGCTCCGCATTTTCTTTTGCCGGATCGATCACCACATCCGCTCCCATGTTCTTTGCCAGCTCTGCCCGGGTGGGATTCGGCTCCACTGCGATCACCCGTGCTGCTCCGCAAAGCTTGGCAACCGCCACAGCCATGGCACCGATGGGTCCGCAGCCATTGACCACCACCTTCCGGCCGGACACCGGATACTGCATCACACCGTGCACCGCAGCGCCCAAGGGTTCCATCAGGCACAAATACTCAGGTTTAACGCTGGAGTCGCAAACCACGACATTCTGATACGGCAAGGAAATGTATTCTGCAAAGCAACCGTCCCGGTTGACGCCAATCAGCCCGCTGTGGGGGCACACATGCCGCTCGCCGATGCGGCAGATTTCGCAGCTGTTACAGGGAATATGTGTTTCCGCTGACACCACGTCGCCCGCCTTGACGCCTTTAACCTTTGCGCCGACCTTGACGACTTCCCCGGAAAACTCGTGTCCGATCACAATCGGAGGGATTACATATCGTTCTGCCCAATCGTTCCACTTTTGAATGTGCACATCCGTTCCGCACACCGCCGTGGCCAGTACTTTGATGAGCACATCGTCCTCACCGCATTCCGGGATTTCTCTTTCCACAAATTGCAGATTGCCGGCGCCTGCAGCCGTCTTCATCACGCATTTCATTATGTCTTACACTTCTTTCTGTGTTTTATTCGTTGGCTGCAATCACCAATTCAAACAGGATCAGGACAGGATTCTCGCCTTTGCGCAGTTTGCCGAAATGGATGGTGCCCTCTGCGTCGATCAAAGCGGTTTCAAAATCCACCTGAAGTTCTCCTGCTTGATCAGTCCACACCTTACCGTCCAGGGCGATCAGCTCCGTCGGAATCTCCTCGATGATCCTGCCGTCCAGGAAATCACCGCCCACCGTACTGCCAATGGCGGTCCAAAGGGTTGCGTCCGAGACACCGTGC
>CALMWJ010000102.1 GCA_937873525.1 uncultured Peptococcaceae bacterium
GACCGGAAAAGTCGAGATCATTGATTTTGCGGCGGTCATTGACTGCGGTACGGTGATCAATCCGAATCTTGCAAGGGTCCAGGCGGAGGGCGGCATCGTCCAGGGCATCGGCATGGCCCTCTATGAAGAGGCCCAATTCAGCCCGAAGGGACGTCTGTACAATGATTCCTTTCTGAAATATAAGATCCCGACACGGCTTGATATGGGTAAGATCCGGGTTGAGTTTGAAAGCAGCTATGAACCCACCGGTCCTTTTGGCGCCAAATCCATCGGCGAGGTGGTCATCAACGCCTCCTGCCCAGCCATTGCCCATGCCATTCACAATGCCACCCAGCATTATTTCAGAGAACTGCCGATTACCAGCGAACAGGTCTTGTTGAGCATGCAGAAAAAGCCTTGAATAAATGTGAAAACGAGGACGCGAGGGCCTTTACAAAAAACGGTTTATTAGCTAAACTATAACCAGGAAAATGAAATGGAGGATGATCCATGAGTGAGCCAAAGAAAACATCCTCAGAGTTCTCGAATCCCAGTTTGAATTTGGGCAGGCTGCTGATCGAATTGCAGCGTTTGGAGCGATATCCCCAGGTTTTTGGCGAAGCAGGTCCCATGACCCCAAGTGAGATCCATACCATTGATGCCATCGGTATGACCGAGGGCATGCCGATGAGCGAGGTTGCCTCCAGACTCAATGTAACCAAAGGGGCTGTTACGCAGATCGTATCACGTTTGGAAGCAAAGGATCTGGTCAAACGATTCCCCCATCCCGAAGATTCGCGCATCACGCTGATCGCCTTAAAAAAGCTGGGGATTTCCGCTTATGAAGCCCACCTGAAGGTGCATAAGGAATTCTATAACCAATTTCGTCAGGAGTTTTCCGAGAGCGAGATGGAGATGCTCGACAAAGTCATCTTTAGGCTGTCTGATTTCTTTACCCATTATAACAAACAGCATTAGGCATAATAGAGGCAAATAGGGAAGAAGGCTTTTTTAAAATAATAGTATAGAAACTAAACAAAAAACCTGTGCTAATTGGAAGGAGTGACCGGTCATGCTTGAAACAACAAAGTTCGATGTTAAAACAGCCAAGGAAGTCACATTGCAAATCATGGTGGACAATAAAGCCAAGGGCAAGGGGATCATGTCGGAGCACGGTTTGTCTCTGCTGCTGAATCTGGATGGGCGGCTTGTGCTTTTCGACACCGGGCAAGGCCAGGTTTTAGGCAACAACGCCCGGACCTTGGGCATCGACCTGCGCCTGATCCGGTCGGTGATCCTAAGCCACGGTCATTATGACCATAGCGGCGGCCTGGTCTTTTGGAAAGATTTATATCGGGCGGTGGATCTTTATGCGCATCCGGATGCCTTTCTGGAACGCTATGTCAAGGACGAAACAAAGAAGATCTGGGAATGCGGGATCCCTTTCTCACCCAAGCACTTGGAGGCTTTTGGTTTTACGCTCAAACTATCCCGGGAACCGCAGGTTCTGGAACCCGGTGTCATCATCTCCGGCGAAATACCCAGGATCCATCCAATTCCCTATCCCAATTTCTGCTGTGACCATTGCGGCGAATGGCAGGAAGATACGATCCATGACGATCAGTTCCTCTTGGTATCCACACCCATGGGCTGGGTGTTGGTCCTAGGATGCAACCATGCGGATCTCGTCAACACCATCGATTATGCACACAAACTGAATCGTGGTGAAAAAATCGCAGCCATGATCGGCGGCATGCACATTATTGAAACGAGTCAGGAGAAGCTGGAGGAAAAGGCGGAGATCTTGAAAAATGCCGGGATCGAGGTTGTGATCCCTCTCCACTGCAGCGGTTTTCCGGCAATGTGCGTATTCAAAAACAAATTCAAGGAAAAGTTCATTGAAGGAAAGACGGGGATGAAGCTTCATTTTGAAGAAAATGGGATCCGGATTTCCTGAGGGATGAAGCGTCTCCTTTTTTTAAGGCGATGCTTTAGCAACTAAATTAAATGTCGCGCTGTACTGCGTGCCGTGGATCGAGAGGTGAAAATCATGAAGCCCTTTGACTAAAAACCAGTGGGTGCCCCAGTCTCTGTTTTGCCTGATTGAGTATCGTTAAAAACCTTCTGCCGAAGGGGAAGGCATCTTTCTATATAAGAGAATGGAGGTCATCGCATGCCCATCATCACATTAGCTCATTTTATTTACCTGTTCTTCGTTTTGGCGATCCTTGTCTGTATTGCCATCAAAAAAGATCCTATGGTGATCACCCTGGTCGGTTTGCTGGTTGTAGGAATCATGAACACACAATCCTTGGTCAAAGGCCTTCAAGGTGTGTTCAGCGCAATTTTTACATCCGCCATCGGGATGTTCGTTATCCCGCTGCTTATTGCTGTTGTCATTGCTTTCTCCAAAGTGCTGCGGGAAACAGGTACGGATTACATCATGGTCGCCCCCGTTAAAAGACTTCTCGGCAGGCCTGAGATTTCTTTTTGGGTGTTAGGATT
>CALMWJ010000103.1 GCA_937873525.1 uncultured Peptococcaceae bacterium
AAGGCGTTACCCCAACCAGCGAACGGTGCAGCTTAGAGAATCCTGAGTTCTGTACGATCGTCAGGGACATGCAGGAAAAAAATCTCATCGAGGGCGTGACCTTTGACGTTGAAGAAGGACGGGCTGTCAGCCCGATTTTCAAGAGCGCCAAGATCACTTCCTTAGGAAGGGATTCTCTCGGATAGGACAAAGCATTGACCGCCCGGCAGCCTTCGATAGGCCAGCCGGGTGGTCTTTTGTTGGGGCGAACGACGGTGCGCTATATCTCCCTAAGCGGCAAAAAGGACTCCGGCGCTCGCCGGAGTCCTGCGTTTTGGTGGGGTGTTTTGGGAGGGGGCATTAAAGGCATTTGGCGGCAAAGGGCCCGCGCATCAAACTCAGCGCGGCGTAGCGCACCAGGGTCACAATATCGAAGACCGGAAGCTTGACAGCCTGCTGGACAGCCCAGGCAAAGGGCGGCATGTTGGTGCACTCCATGACGATGGCCCCCACATCCGGATGATTCTCAACCAGCTGTTTTGCGGCCTGGATCATTTCAGCCTCGGCAATCGCCAGGTCCATGGTCTGGCTGCCCTCGATGAAGGTATTGGAAAATTCGCTGAACCCTTCCATGCCCTGAATGGCAATATCGCAGTTTTCCATGCCTGCGCCCCGGAAATGCCGTTCGGTCAGGGAGGAGGCCCGGGCGGTCAGGATGCCGACCTTTTGTTTGGGACCCAGCATTCTGGCGACATGAGGAACTTGCAACAGGCTGGAAGACAATACCGGAATGCTGACAGATTCCGCCATCTCCTTTTGAAACATGACCAGAAAACCGCAGCTGGTGGTGATGGCGCCGCAGCCGGCAGCCTCCAGGGCCTGTGCGCCCTCGATAAAGGGCTGGAGGAGAGAAGGGTCAGCTTCCTTGACCACCCGGGTGGGATTTGCCCCGATCACCGTTTGAAAACGCACGGGGAAATCAAAGGTAAACGCATTTCCAACATCACCGGGAACTCTGGGGAATTTGGTGTCCAGCATAAGAATGCCAATGGGTTGTCCTTGGTTGGTGGTACCGCCGTAAGCTAATGCCATGATTCGAACCTCCCTGTAATTTCGTTTGAGATATGATCTCCTGCTATGATAGAGAAGCGACCAAGTCATCCATATTATATATCATGGGCTTGCGGTTGGCTACGATAAATTCGGCGGCTTTCAGGGCACCGTTGGCAAAAAGTTCGCGGGATTGGGCCGAATGTCCGATGGTCACGATTTCGTTAGGACCAATGAACATGGCCTCATGCTCCCCGACAATGGTGCCGCCGCGGACGGCGTGGATGCCAATCTCCTTGTGGTCTCGTTTTTGATGTGCTTTGGTTCGGTCATAGACATATTCCGGCTCAAAATTCAGGGAAGCGGCGGCGGCCTGGGCAATCATAATGGCGGTGCCGCTGGGCGCATCTAATTTCTGATTATGGTGTTTTTCAATGATTTCGATGTCATAGGTGTCGCCCAGGACTTTGGCGGCCTGGCGGACCAGAGCCTGAAGGAGGCTGATGCCCAAGGACATATTGAAGGATTTGAAAACAGGAATCATCTCGGCGGTCCGGAGAACTTTTTGTTCGAGTTCCCCGGCAATGCCGGTGGTGGCCAGAACCAAGGGCAATTTTCTGGACTGGCAAAACTCCAGCAGGGCTTCTGTGGCGGAAATGTTGCTGAAGTCAATGACCACATCGGCTTCCTCTGTGATTTGATCCAGAGCGGAATAGACGGGGAAATCGTTTTTCTTTTCGGCAAAGGAATCGTACCCGGCCACCACGATGAATTTACCGGAAGCCTGTGCTTGGCTGACCACAGCCTGTCCCATACGGCCATTGCAGCCGGACATGATCATTCGAATCATATAGGAAACCTCCTTATCGCTTTCTGCATATTGTGCGTACAGACATATAATAAGCCTTGGGGACCTCCACGGCAACCAGGGTGGTGCCGTCGGTGGCTTTGCTTTTGCG
>CALMWJ010000104.1 GCA_937873525.1 uncultured Peptococcaceae bacterium
TTCAGTGTCAAAGGCAAAGAGGCACCAAAAAGAGCCGAAGCGATAAATGCACATACGCAGAAGATCAACGCCGGGGTATAGGATCCGAAGCTGTCCTTAAACCAAGCGCCCATAAACGTTCCCGTGGAAGGCCCAATGCCCATAATGATGAGTGTGCTTAAGCCCCAGATCCTACCGAAAGTAGGTCCGCCGAAGAATGACGCCGAATAGCCCGCACAACCGCCGGGTTCGATGCCCCAGTAGATGGCCAGCAATATCATGGATACGATAATCAGCTGAATATTCTTGGTAAAAAGAAGCAGAACAGCAAAGGCGCCACAGGACGGGCCGAGAATGAGCATCGTTTTTCTGGCCTTGCGTTCATTGCCGAGTTTCTTCACAAGGTTATCGGACAATTTTCCTGTCAGCGGCATTGCAAAGATACCGGCAATCCCGATGATAATATAAATATTCGATGCCGTACTGAGTGAAAGCCCCATGTCACTTTGAAAGTAGGCTACGAGCTGCGACCATACCAAAAACTCACCAAGCATGGCCGTCAAGAAGGCAAAAATCGTTCCCCAAACGGCATAGGTGCCAAAGGCTTCACTGACTTGCCACACCTTCTTTGCCGGCGCCGGCCCTTTAGCCTTAAGCGCTTCCGCACCGAAGGCCTCAACCCCATAATCAGCCGGTGAACGTTTGGCCAACATGGCTGCTGTAAGCAAGAATACCGCCATGATCAGTGACAGAACCTTCATCCCTGCCTGCCATCCCATGCTGATCAGGATGGGTTTCAAAACCAGAGTCAGCAGCAGCTGGGCCATGGGCGCACCCATGAAAGCCAATCCCCACATCGTCCCATATCGGGCGCCTACAAACCATTTCCGACATGAAACCGTAGACGACACCCAAAGCATACCGGTTCCGATGCCGGCAAACAGACCGTAAGTAAACAAGTATGTGTAGAAACTGGTCTTTGAGGTGACGTCGAGCATCGAAGTAAGGAAAAAGCCCAAAAAACAGGCGATGGCGCCGATAAAATAGGAAGGACGAGGTCCCTTTTTGTCAACCAGAGAACCGCTGAAGAATGCCGTGATGGCATACACCGTCATCATGACGCAATATCCGAGGGATACCTGAATCGTTGACCAACCGGTATCTGCAATGATGGCTTTCTGCATAACTGAAAAACTAGAACGATAACCGAATAGACAAAAGACTGCCAGCCAAGCCGATACAACCGTTAAAATCCCATAAGTCTTAGCCTTTTCAGAGCTAATTGGATTCATAATTTTAATCTCTCCTTCTGAAAGTATTTTTGATTCCTGTTTTCGATGCAACAAGCGGGCATTAGAGGGGCTGCCTTACGGGCTCCCGCTCCAAATTTTACATTTTATCCGTTATTGATTATGAGTCCGGAACGGGCCGGCGTGATCGTCTCCTGATCATCGCCAGCCCATTCCGCTTGGCATCAGAAAGGCGTATTGTCTCCAATATAGCACGCTATATTGTTATCCAGATACAGTCTTTGCAGGCGGGTCAATTTTTCCTCCGACATATCGCCGTGGTCGCTGTAATCATAGGCTTTGCCTAACTGATTCCATTTTGTAGTTCCCAATCTGTGGAATTTCAGCAGATTGATTTCGTAAAAACCAGTGTCGTTCATGAACTCGATGATCTTCCGGGCGTTTTCAAAGCTGTCATTGTAGCCGGCAATGGTCGGCTGCCTCAAAACCAGCCTTCCCTTCCAGCCTGACTTCCTCAGCGCCCGGATGTTGGAGAGGATCCGTTCATTGGATACTCCGGTCTTTTCCTTATGTTTCTCGGCATCCATGTTCTTGATATCGATGAAGGCAAAATGCATGTAATTCATGACATCAAGGAACTTTTCCTCTGTGGTAAAGGCGCTGGTCTCGATGGCTGTGTGGATTTGAAGCTGCCGGCATCGTTTCAGGACCTCTACCAGAAATTCGTGATGCATCAGCGGTTCCCCGCCCGTGAAGGTCACGCCGCCTTCAGGCCCCCAGTTGCTGAAGTCCCGCCGCAGAATTCCGATCAATTCATCCACGGAATAATCTTTGACGCATTGCTTGAAGGCATTGTTGGGACAAATCTCAACGCAGTCATACGTCTCACACTTCATACAGGTGGCCCAGTCGATGCTCGGCTTGCCGAAGGCGTCGAATTGGATGCTGCCATGGGGGCAAATGCTCCGGCATGCCGAACAGCCCTTATCCCATTTGCACATCCTGTCCGCAAACATAATGTGCTTCTTCTTCAGCCAGCTTTCAGGATTGGCGCACCATCTGCATTGCAGCGGACACCCGGCAAAGAATACGCTGGTCCTGCAGCCCGGGCCGTCATGCACTGAATAGCTCTGGATGTCGAAAATCAATCCATTCAGTCCAGTGCCCTTTTCTACGGCTTTCGCTACGGTTTCAAGCATCATCTTACTTAAATCCGAAGTTCTCGCAGGTAAATGCCCCGCAAGTCGCATAAGCCCAGTTTTCTTTTGCATAGCCTTTGCAGGTCCCGATGCCGTATTTGTCGGGATCCACGAAGTTTTTGCAAACGCCGCATTTTTCAGCGGGCTTGAATTTGGGACATGCATCGCTGCCGGGTCCGTCGATCGGAAGGATCATTTTGCTTAATGCGCATTTCCCTTTTTCGCAATCCAGATTGATATAGTTTTTGCAATCAACATGTTTCATGATTTTTCCTCCGTTTATTATTTGTTTATCTTCTTAGCTTCTGAACCTCGCTGTTTTTTAGGCTTCGTCGTACTGAGTCCTGAAGATGACCTCGTCCTGGATCGGCTTGCCGATTTCGCACCAGTATTGGGTAAAGCCTGCAACGCGGACCATCAGGTCTCTGTACTTGTCAGGGGTGACCTGGGCCTGTCTCAAGGTCTTGGAGTCAACCACGTTGAACTGGACATGGAAGCCGCCTTTTCTCATATAAGCACGGACAACGTCAAGCAGTTTTCTGGTGCCGGTCAACCCTTTGACGGCGGAGGGATGGAGCTTCAGGTTCATCTGGGAGTTCTGATGGATGCTGTGGTCATAGACTGTGGCGGATTCAAACAGCGCATAGAGTCCGTTTTTGTCCGTGCCGGGCGCTGCAGAAAGGGAGCCGTCGGAATAGGTGGTTCCGGCAAGGCGGCCGTCTGCGGTGGCCAGTGTGATGAAGCCTTGGGCGCCATGGGTGGAAACGGAGATCTGGCAAAGGTACAGGGGCTTGCCATAGTAGGAATAGAATTTGTGGACCAGGTCGTACTGATCGTACTCGTATTTTTTCAGAATGTTGTCCACGTAGGGAATCGCATTGCCGTATTTGGGGGCGTTGACGCTGGCCGCAAAAATCTTTTCGTACTTCGCAGCGGCATCCGTGCTTTCCCTGAAGTCCGGTGAGAAGACGCCGGTTTGATAAGCGGTCTTGAAGCCGAAGTTGTTCAGCATGGCGTCTTTCATTTCGTCCAGAGTGTAGGCCTTGTCGTCGTATACGTTTTTCTTGATGGAAGCCAGGGAGTTGATCAATGTGATCGTGCCGCAGGATTCCACGTTGATGCTGGCATTGTATCTGCAGCCCATGTTGCCCAGATGCTGGCCCTTGGTAAAGCAGTCGGGCTTCAGCAGGGAGTTGACTGCGGGCATCACGTATTTTCTCCAGATGTCCATCTGCAGGTTGTTGGTCCTGATCAGGATGTCGCAAGCGGTCTCAACATATTTCAGCCACTGGTTGTAGAGTTCATCGTAGGTTTCCAGCTTCAGGTTATGTTCCGGGAAAACGCGTTTGCCGGTTCTGGCATCCACGCCGTTGGTCAGCACCAGCTCCAGGATCTTCGGATAAGCCAGGAAGTGGACGCCGGTACCGGTGGTGGGGGCTGCGCCGCCGGGGATCCAGGTGGTCTTTCCATTGTAGTGCAGGGGCTGGAAGCAGCCGGGGGTGGATTCCAGACATCCGCCAAGGCACCAGGCTCTGGCGTCTTCCAAGGTCATGCCTTCGGGACCATAGTTGTCCAGCATGTAGTTGATGCCGCCCTGGTTGTTCATCCAGGCAGGATAGCCGAGACCCAGCTTGGTGCAGGATGCGGCTTTCATCAGGAAGTCTTCCGGAGTCTTTTCATCATACAGAATGCTCAAAGTGGGCTGAGGCGTTCTCATTCTCATACCGGCTTCGATGATCAGGTATTCCAGAGGAACCACTGCGGTCAGGCCTTCTTTGTTCAAACCGCCCAGGGAAAGGTTGTTGAAGGTGTTGCCGGACAGCACGCCGCCGGAAACGCCTGCGGAAGCGAAGCATTCGATGCAGGTGATTTTATATCTGTGATGTTCCAGCAGCTCGATGATGTCTTCATCGGTGAAGGTGCCGTCTTCGATATCTTTTTCATAGAAGGGCTGCAGGACCTGTCCGATACGGCCGATGGACAGACCGGACATAGCGTCTTCATCGGTAATGCCCAGATGGCAGCAGACCGTCAGCTGCAGAGCCTCCCAGAAGTTGGCCGGTTTCTTATGGGCGATGTTGGCCATGACTTCGGAAACCTTTTCATAGGTGGCTTTGCACTCAGGTTCAGTTTCAATGGAAGCAAGGTATGCAGCTTGTTTCGAGTAGTTTTCACACCACTGGCTCATACCCTTGATGATCTCTTTCATGGCGGCGTAGTAATAGCCTCTGCTCATGCCGAGGATGCCGTCGCCATTGTCTGCTTTACCCATGACTTCATTCATGCGTTCATCGCAGAGCTCGAGAAGCCGGTCAAAGCCGTATTCCAGTGGCAGGTAATAATTGATGACTTCGCGTCCTTGGGTGATGGCGAAGGAGTCGAACATACAGACGACGCTATCCATCAGTTGACGGTGCTGTTTGTATTCTTTGTCGCCGATCATCTTGGAATATTTATCCGCCAGGTCTTCCACGGAAATTCCTGCCCAAGGCTTCGAGGTTTTCACAAGCACAGGAATTTCTTCTTTTCTCATGCCGAATTTTTTAGCTAAGGAGATGATTTCGCCGTAGCTCTTGGTCACGTTGCCGCCGCCGGCGCCCACGACGCTGACTGCATCCGCCTCGGCTTCCGGGGGTGCGTCGACTTCCGCCATCAAAGCATCGGCCATCGCAACAAAGAAACTGGAGGTGGTCCAGGGGAAGGGGAAGCCGCCGCGGACGTTCTTGGTTTTATTCATGACGATTTTTTCATAAGGCTGGATGGTCGGTGTGCAATGCGCGAAGGCAGCACCCATGGCTCTGCAGCGCCGGACTTCGATAAGCTCGCCGTCGTTTTCCCACCATACTCTATTATACCAATAGGGCATTTCCATATCGGCGGTAACTTTCAATTGGTAATAGGTTTCCATCAGCTTTTTGCTGCTCTCTCTTGCATCCGGGATTTCATATTCCAGTTGTTCGTCCACTTTGGCCGTGTCGATCCCACGGGATTTCAAGACTTCTTCTAATTTGACTTCATTGCTCATTGATCGGTATCCTCCTTATTTACTTCTCTGATAAATTCTGTTGGTTCACCTAAGGGCTAGAAATTATTTAGTTTTTTCCGAAAATTGCCAATATACTCTATACGCTTACCCCCTTTGTTATTTTTGTCTTGATTATACGTTCGACAAAAATTTTAGATTAGTGTAAAGTGCACAGTTTAAAGATTTTTTTGCTTTGCGCCAATGCGTGAATATTCCCAACATTTTTTCTATCCCTCATGGGTTCCGGCACCGCATCCCTGGCCAATCGACATTCACAAGCCTTAAGATCCTGATGCCTTGTATTCTGCGCAACCTAAATATGCCACGGTTTCCTCTCCCGGATAAGTGTAGTTTGCACAGTCTGAAAAAAAAGGGCTGCGGCATTTTTACCGCAACCCTTCGTTGGCCATATTGCCTAACCCTCCTTGTGATTGGTGGCATCCGATGCAAAACGGCCCGATTCGGCTTGATCCCGCAGCGTTCATTTCCCTTCCCGAAGCATGTTTTCATAATGCTCCAGTGAAGGATAGCCATAAAGCCTGACCATATTCTCCCGAACCGCCTTGGTGAGATTCACGCCCTCTTCCTCGTGACTTAAAATGAAATCGGAATACTGCGCTTCGGTCTTCTCCGAGTAACTTAAAAGCTCGCCTCGGGTATAGGTCTCGATCGAAGTGGACCAGGGCTTGTCGTCCTGGGTATAGAAGACCCTGCCGCTCCCTGCCATGGATGGATACTCCGTAGCAAAGGCTTCCCCCCATCTTGCCTGAATAAAAGCCGTCCGGTTGATGCGGTTCCTGCGGATCCAGGTGATGGCGGGCAGGGCCCTGCGGATTTCACGGAATTCCTCCGGCGATGTGCTTTCCATCATCCAGGCATATTTCTCGAACAACAGATTTCTCCCCTGCAATTGAGACGACAGCAAGTCGTCATAATAGCTGTCTAAAATCGATTCCGGCCAGGCCATAAACTGGCTTTTCCTCATGATTTCAAACTGTTCCCAATCATCCTGGCACCCCGCCCTCCCTCCGCGGTTATGGATCCGTTGGAATTGAAGCCATTCTTCTTTGATGATTTCATCGATCGTTTTCTCTTTCATCATGAAGGCTCCTTTCTTTATTGAGTTTCCGATGGGCTTCATCGGGTGCTTTCACGGAAAATCTGGGTTTGCCGTTCTTCATAGTCACCAGGATCTTGCTGCCCGCTGCTATATCTTTCGAGAGAAATTCCTGGGCCAGGGCATTTTCGATTTCAAACTGGACCGCCCGTTTCAATGGGCGCGCCCCCATTTTCAGATCCGTATATTTATACACCAGATAATCTTTGACCGCGGCGCCGATGGACAGCCGGACCCCGAACTGCTTCAGGCATCGCTCAGCCAGCTCCCCGGACAGCAGAGTGATGATCCGCTTCATATCATGATCGCCCAGTGCATTGAAAACGATGATATCGTCGATGCGGTTGATGAATTCCGGTTTAAAGGTATGCCGAACCTCCTCCATCACATACGATTTCATTTGTTCATATTTTTCCCGGCTGCCGCCCCGGTCGAAGCCAATGATTTTGGGTTCGGCAATGCGGCCGACGCCCACGTTGGAGGTCATGATCATTACCGTGTTTTTGAAATTGATTTTCCTGCCTTTGGCATCCGTTAAATGGCCGTCATCCAGAATTTGCAGCAGCACA
>CALMWJ010000105.1 GCA_937873525.1 uncultured Peptococcaceae bacterium
GCAGCGGCTTTTTATTATTACGGTCTGGCGGGCATCCAATTGCTGTCCAGAAAAGAATACGATGCGAAGGACAAACAGCTGCTCTGCGCAATTTATTTGCTGCCGGCCATCGCCACCGTTCTGCAGATCCTCTTCAAGGACCTGCTGGTCTTATGGAGCAGTGTGGCGGTGTCCTTGATGCTGTTTTACATCTTTCTGCTGTCGACCCAGTTCAAATTCGATCCGGTCACCGGCATGCGCAACCGTGCGCAGTTTGAGCAGGAAATGAGGAATCATCAGAAGCAGGACCGCGTTCTCCTCATGGTCTTCGACTTGAACAACCTGAAGACCATCAATGACCAGTATGGCCATAAAGCCGGTGATGAAGCCCTCCAGCTTTCCTCAAGAACCATCCAGCAATGCTTGTCCGCCATCGGCATTCTGTACCGGATCGGCGGCGATGAGTTCTGTGCCCTGTGCAAGGATGTCCCGATCCAAAGGATCCAAGCCTTGTTTAATAAAATCGATATCGCCCTTGAGCGGATCGAGCTTTCGGTCCCGGTGAAGGTCCGGATGGCCCATGGGTATTCCTATTACACCAAGGGAAAAGATGAAAGCGTGCAGGCGGCTTTCATGCGTGCGGACAAGGCCATGTACGCCAATAAGGCCCAGTCAAAAATCACTTCATTCAATGGCTATTAAGGCCGCTTTCCGGGCATGAATCTCCGTGGTGTCGAACAGCGCGGCCGGCGTATCCTGGGGTTTGACCAGCATGCCGATTTCCGTGCAGCCCAGAATAATGCCTTGCGCCCCTTGGGCTTGCAGGGAATCGATGATCCTGAGAAATGCTTCCCGGGATTTTTTTTCGGTTTTTCCAAGGCAGAGCTCATTGAAAATCACATGGTTGATCAGGCCGCGGTCCTCCGGTCCGGGAATCATGACCTGGATTCCCCGAGCCTGCAGCCTCTCTTTGTAGAAATCCTGTTCCATGGTGTACTTTGTCCCCAATAGCGCCGCTTTGACGACATTTTGCCCCAACAACGCCTCGGCGGTGACCTCCGCAATATGCAAAAACGGGATGTTCACCGCACCTTGGATCTTGTCCGCCACCTTATGCATCGTGTTGGTGCACAGCACGATCAAATCCGCGCCGCCCCGTTCCAGCCGTCGGGCGGCATCCGCCAGGATATCCCCGCTTCGTTCCCAGTCGCCCGCCTCTTGGCAAGCTTCGATATCATGGAAGTCCACACTGTAAAGAAGGCACTGCGCCGAATGAAAGCCCCCCAGGGCTTCCTTGACCGTCTGATTGAGGATCCTGTAATAATCCATCGTGCTTTCCCAGCTCATGCCGCCGATCAAACCTATCGTTTTCATACAAAAACACCTCCGTTGTCTGAAACCATTCTATCGGACAACGGAGGTGTTTTCAATTTTAATTCACGGGGTTATTTGATGATCAGGATCGGTTTGCTGACTTGGATCGCCACTTTGCGGGTCACACTGCCAAGAAGCAGGTTGTTGACGCCGCTCAGACCTCTCGAACCCATGATGACCAGGTCAACATCATGGGTGTCGGCGTAATGGATAATCTCACTGGCTACATTGCCTTCCAGGATCACCATGTCCACGACTTCGCCAAGATCTGCCAGTCTCTGTTTGCCTTCCATCAAAATCTCTTTGGCCTTCACTCTGGATTCTTTGAGGAGGCTGATTTGCACGCTTTCAGAAAATTCGACCGGAAATGCGCCCGGATAGATGCCAATGACATGAAGCAGGGTTACATGGCTGCCAAGAGCTTTCGCCAATTCTTTTGCTTTTTCAACCGCCAGGGTTGAAGATACAGAGCCATCGACAGGTACGAGGATCTTTTTCATAAGTATCCCTCCTTAGCAAATTCGCTGAAGCTAATGCCTTCAGTACCATTATAGAATATACTGAATTGTGTGTCAACTAACATCCAATAATTTCTAAAAAAGAGAAAAACCTCTAGTCCCAGGCTGTATGCCCGGTGCCGGAGGTTTGCTCCCAGACGATTCTATTTGGGTTTATGGGCCGCATCCAGTGCACTTTGCAGGGCAATAGGTTTTTTCTCTGCTTTGGGCTTCTTCTTTTCCGGTTTCCTCGGAGTTTTACCTCCCATGTTCAACACCTCGCATATTATTTTTTTTAGCGTTTCAATGAGCCTAAAAGCCCCCGGATCAGGGACCGGCCGATTTCCCGGCCAATGGCGGTGACCGCCGAATTGGCGGCTTTTTCGAAAGCGGTTTTGCGCTCGGGGGATTTTCGAGCCGGCTTCTTTCTGGCTTCGTTTTCAAAAACTTCCATTTGTTCCTGCTTGATTTTCCTCTGAAGCAGTTCGTAAGCGGAATCCCGGTCCACCAGCCGTTCGTATTTGCCGCTGATCATGGCGCTTCGGATAATATTCTGCCGAGCCTCATCATCGATCGTCCCGAACATGCTCTGAGGCGGCAGGATCCAGCCCCTTTCCACAATGCCCGGCCTCCCCTCCGCGTCCAGACAGGAAACCAGGGCTTCACCGGTGGCAAGCTCCGTGATGGCATCCGCGGTTTCAAAAGCCGGATTCGGCCGGAAGGTCTGGGCTGCCGCTTTGACCAGCTTCTGGTCGGCCGGGGTATAAGCCCGCAGCGCATGCTGGATCCGATTCCCCAGCTGGCCCAATACGTCCCCAGGGAGGTCGGAGGGGCTCTGCGTAATGAAATAGACGCCGATCCCCTTGGAACGGATCAGACGGACCACCTGCTCCACTTTGTCCAGGAGGATCTTGGGCGCATCCTCGAAGAGCAGATGGGCTTCATCAAAGAAAAAGACCATTTTGGGTTTGTCCAGGTCACCCGCTTCCGGAAGCGCCTCAAACAGCTCAGACAGCATCCAGAGCAAAAAGGTGGAATACAGGGCGGGCTTCAGAAAAAGCTTCGGGCTGTGCAGAACGTTGATCACACCCTGGCCCCCCGGCGCGATTTGGATCCAGTCAAACAGATCCAAGGCCGGTTCGCCGAAGAAATGATCCCCGCCCTGGTCCTCAAGGGTCAGCAGACTGCGCAGCACCGCCCCCACGCTCCGGGGGGAGATATTGCCGTACTCCAAGGTAAATTCCTTGGCGTGGTCGCCTACGTATTGCAGCATCGCCCGCAGATCCTTCAGGTCAAGGAGCAGCAGGCCACGGTCATCCGCGATACGGAATACAATGTGCAGGACACCGGTCTGGGTGTCGTTCAGCCCTAAAAGCCTTGCCAGCAGCAAAGCGCCCATTTCTGAAACGGTGGTCCGGACCGGATGGCCGCCCTCTCCGAACAGATCCCAAAAACGAACCGGATACGCGCGATAGGAGAAACCTTCAACGCCCAGACGTTCGATCCTCTCTTTCATTTTTGGGCTTTCACTTCCCGGCATGGCCAGACCGGCCAGGTCCCCTTTGATGTCCGCGAGGAAAACCGGCACGCCCAGGTCGCTGAAGGATTCTGCAAGAACCTTCAATGTGGTGGTTTTTCCGGTGCCGGTGGCGCCGGCGATCAAACCATGCCGATTGGCCATCTTGGGCAGAAGATAGATGGGTATGTCGCTCTTTGCGATCCAAACCTTGTTGTCAGCCTGCATGGCTTCCGCTCCTTTTCATCCAGGGCCTGTCTTCCCTCCGCCGTCCGCAGGTTATTTCCGGCTGCGGCGGACGGGATCTAATTAGCGAACGATCAGCATGGGTATTTTGAGGTTCATGACCACGCTGCGGGTCACGCTGCCCACCAGGATCGTCCGCAGGCCGCCAAGCCCGCTGGAGCCCATGACCACCAGGTCAAAGTCCCCGCTCATAGCGAAGTTGAAGATGTTGTCGGCAGGATTCCCTTCCAGAAGCTTCGTTTCGACTTTGATGGGGGTCCCCATAAACCGGGCTTTGCCATCTTCCAGGATTTTTTCAGAGATGGCCTTGTTTTCTTTCCTCATGTTGCTGACCAGTTCCGGGGAGAATTTATAGGGATTGGAGGGGTAATCGTTGATGTTGCTTTCCATCACGTGAAGCAGCACCACCTGGCTTTCAAAGGCCAGTGCCAATTCCTTTGCCTTATCAATGGCCATGTTGGACATTTTGGAGCCGTCGATGGGAACAAGGATCTTTTTCATAAAACGCATCTCCTTTAATTAGTCATTATTGCGCACCGTTTGATTTGGGAGAAAGCACTTTGCGGATGAAAATTTCTGCCAGCTCTGGATCGAATTGGGTCCCTTTGTTTTGTCGTATCTCATCGATGGCTTGCCGCTTGGTCATAGACTTCTTGTAAATGCTGGGGCTGATCATGGAGTCATAGCTGTCGGCAAGGGCGATGATCCTGGCCGGCAAGGGGATCTCCCCCTCCCGGATGCCTTTGGGATAGCCGCTGCCATCCCATCGCTCATGATGATAAAGGACCGCATCCCCCACCTCGGCCAGCTCCGGATCCGAAGCGATGACCCGTGCCCCGGCTTCGGCATGTTTTCGGATCTCCTTCCACTCGTTTTCGTTAAGCATGCTGGGTTTATCCAAGATCCTGTTGGCGATGGCAATTTTTCCGATATCGTGCAGCAGGCCGCCGAGCGTGATTTTTTTGACCTCTTCCGGTTCCAGACCCAGAGCCCGGGCTGTTTTTCTGCACAGGAGGCTGACCCGTTTGGCGTGTTTTTCTTCATAAGGGTCTTTTTGATACAGTGTATTGATGATGGTGTTGACGATATTGCTGCGGATGTGTTTGCTGGAGAGCATTTTGTTTTTATACATGGCTTCCTCGGCGCTGCGCATGACGTCCATCATGTCTTCTTCTGCACGGCTTTTTGTTGCGATGCCGAGGGCAATGCTGACAGCGATGGAGTTGACCTGCTCGTTGGCGCAGCCCGCCGTGATCCGGCGGACGATTTCCTCAGATTCCAAGGTGGTGGTTTTGGGAAGGAGGATCATGAACTCATCGCCTCCCCAGCGGGCGATCAGATCATCCAAACGACAGCATTGCTTCAGGACCTTGGAAACTTTTTGGATCAGCTCATCCCCTTTTTCATGGCCGAAGGCGTCGTTGATCAATTTTAATTTGTTGATATCCCCCATGATGATCGATAAGGGCAGATTTCGCTCGGTGTCGAGACGCTTCAGCTCTTCTTCCAGGAACTGCCGGTTGAACAGGCCGGTAAGCATGTCGTGATAACTCAAATATTCGATGTGTTTTTGCTGTTTCCTTCTCTCCGTGACATCGCTGATCACCGCATATATTTTTTCATCGTCCCGGTGGGCGTCCCATTCCATTTCCCTGTAGATGCCATCCCGGTCGCGATACAGATTGACATGGCCGGAGACATGCTTCGTATCCTTCAGCCTTTCGAAAAATGCCTGATTCAGTCCTTTTTCTTCCGGATGGGCGAAATCCAGGAAATGCCTGCCTTCGATTTCCCATCGATGATATCCTAGGATCGTTTCCCAGGAATCATTAACACTGATGAAACGTCCGTCATCGGCCATGATGCATAACAAATCGGGGACAAGATTGAAAAACCGTTCCAGATCTGTGAATCTCCTGACGGACTGGCTGATGTCTGTGAAATAAAAACAGGCATGGCCCTGTTCTTCCTCTGAAACGGCGACCTCATACCAAGCATCGGAGGGTGCAGAATGGTAAGTATGGCCGGCATAACCGGGTTTAACCGCATCCTCCATCCAACGCTTGAACCATTCATCATTTCCAGGCATCCGCAGCGCCTTCAGTTCGGTGGCATTCTTGCCGGTGATCAGGCTCCGTTTCATGCCGAGGATCCTTTCAAAGGCGGGGTTGACTTGAAGAAAGCGGAAATCCACAGGATGTCCGTCCGTGCCAAGGACCCATTTTGCTTTTATGAAGCCCATAGGAAGCGCTTCAATGACTGCATTATATGAATCTTCTGTCATTTCTATCCCTTCCTATCTGTTATAGGTTAAGTTATCCTATCTATTGTTTTTATTATAATATAATTTCGGGAAGCAGACAATGAGGACGATTTCCAATGCAGCATTAGCCCTTGATAGCATGGATGGATTTAGACTATATATTTTATTATAAATGATGTATGATGGTGGAAGAAGATCGCGCATCGGCCTCTGTCCTTCCTATGGGTTTCACCCTGCCCCAATGCAATGCCATGGAGGTGATTTGGATGGAATATTTCAAGGTTGCCGATAAAAACGAGCTGACCAAAGGTAACAAGAAGAAAGTCACCCTCGGTGACAAAGAGATCCTCATCATCAATCTGGACGACCAATACTACGCCGTCGACAACCTGTGCCCCCATATGGGCGGCTCCCTTTTTGAAGGAACCATCAAAGATGGCCAGCTCGTCTGTCCCAGACACGGCTCCGTCTTTGACATCAAGACGGGCAAGGTCATGGAAGCCGGCAGCATCCTGTTCATCAAAGTCAAGGTGGATAACCTTCACAGCTATCCGGTGAAAATCGAGGGCACTGACCTCTATGTGGGGATCGGTTGACAAGCCCGGCCTGCGCAAACGCTCGGAGAGAGATCTCCGGGGCAATGAAAAGCCCTGACTGAAGCATCGGTCAGGGCTTTTGTTGTCAGCCGTGGTCCTGCTCATCCTTCGGATCCCTTCAGGGATCCATGGCAAAGGCCGTTTCTTCGCTGATGTTCTTGATTCGGTTGTTCTTGTCCACAAAAACCACGGCAGGCTGGTACCTTTGCGCCTCCTCGTTGGGCATCATGGCATAGCTGATGATGATCACTTCATCCCCCGGCTGGACCAGTCTGGCCGCGGCGCCGTTGAGGCAAATCACGCCGGAGCCGGCAGGGCCGGTGATCACATAGGTCTCAAAGCGCGCACCGTTGTGGTTGTTGACGATCTGGACCTTTTCATTGGCCAGAAGATCCGCGGCCTTCATCAAGTCGCTGTCGATGGTGATGCTGCCCATATAGTGCAGATTGGCTTCCGTCACCGTAGCCCGGTGGATTTTAGATTTCATCATAAATCGGTCCATGCTTCATTCTCCTAACACCATATTGTCGATCAGCCGGGTTTTTCCGATGCGGACCGCCAAAGCAGCGACCGCAGGGCCTTCGATCGTCTCCAGGGGCTTCAGGCTGGCGGCGTCGCATATCTCAATATAATCGATCACGGCCGAGGCGGCCTGACCGATCCGTTTTTTCATAGCCTCCCGCAAAGGTTGGGTCTGCTTTTCGCCGGCAGCGTAATTTTTCCGGCATATCTCCAGAGCTTCAGACAGACAAAGGGCTTCTTTCCTTTCCGATGCGGACAAATAGGTGTTCCGCGAGCTCATGGCCAAACCGTCCGCTTCCCTTTGAATCGGCACGGATTCAATCGAAACCGGGATGTTCAGATCCATCACCATCCGTCGGATCACCTGGACTTGCTGATAGTCCTTCTGCCCGAAATAGGCCCGGTGGGGCTGGACAATATGGAACAGCTTCGATACCACGGTGGCGACGCCGGTAAAATGGCCGGGACGCGACGCGCCGCAAAGCCGGTCGGTGATCTCTGCGACTTCTACCGTCGTCAGAGGCGGATAAGCCGGATACATTTCAGTCACTTCCGGATGGAAGATCGCATCGACCCCCGCCTGTTCTGCCAAGAGCGCGTCTGCCTTCAGATCCCGGGGGTAAGAGGCGAAATCCTCCTTCGGGCCGAATTGCAGCGGATTGACAAAGATGCTCATGACGACAGCATCATTTTCTGCCTTCGCTTTATGGACCAGGCTGAGATGGCCTTCATGAAGAAAGCCCATGGTGGGGACCAG
>CALMWJ010000106.1 GCA_937873525.1 uncultured Peptococcaceae bacterium
ATTTGGTATACTCAAACCGAGGTGATGGTGATGGAACCCAAAATCGAGGACAGGGACTTAAGGATTCTGGAATATTTCAAGGATATCAAGGTACCGCTGGGAGCTTGGCAGATCGCAAATCTGATGGCCAATGACGGAATCGAAAGCAGCACGGCAACCATCGGAAGACGTTTGAACAAATTGGAGAATGCAGGCTATCTGGCACAGGACAGCAAGTATCGCGGCCGGCATATCACCGCTCAGGGCATCAAAGCGCTGGCTCTGAAAAAGCACATGAAGGACATCAGTCTGCAATCCATGCATCTTGAAAAGTATCTGGTTCCTGAGCTTCTGGAGGATTTTAAAACCATCCTTGAGGTTCGACGGATCGTTGAATCAGGAACCGCTCGATTGGCCGCGATGCGGGCCACGGAGCAGGAAATCCTCGACATGGAAGACTTACTGCTCAAAGAGGAACAAAAATACAAGTATTTCTGGATCAACAGGCTCGATGTGGAATTCCATATTTCGATTGCCAAAGCGGCAAAAAATGCGATCCTGGAATCGTTGTATTCGCAAATTCTGGGGATGGGTCAGCAATCCACGGCCTTCGAATATTTAAGAAAGCGGATCAAAGCCGGATTTGTGTCGAACCATCGAAAGGTCTTGGACGCCATAAAGAAACGAGATGCCGAAGCCGCTGAAGCCGCGATGCAGGAGCACATCGACGCGCTGATTGGCGACCTTAAGACCTATTATGATACATATATTTTTGAAGAGGCACAACAGGGCGGCGGGGAAGCGCGAAAGGAATCGTGAGTCCGCTTTCTTAGCCATAGCTGTCCACACGCGATGACGGGTTGACAAAACGACGCAAAGGGAGCATATTAACATTAGCTGCTCATAAAATGATGAGCAGGCAGAAGCAATCAACGAACCGAAGGCTCCTTCAGCCGGAGCGCAGGATGAGAAGCGCATTAAAGAGTTTTTTATAAAGAAGCCTTGAGAAGGAGGTGCCGATCTTAAAAAACCAAAGTGAGGGCCTTGGTTGTGGTACAGGCTGGTGGAAAACTGCAAAAAATGTTTAGGAGGATGATCCAATGATCCAAGTTGTTATGAGCGGTGCACTCGGCCGCATGGGTCGAGCCATTGCGGAAAATGTGAAGCTGGAAGAAAACATGAGCATTGTGGCGGGGGTCGACAAAGCTGAAGGCACCGCCGAATTTCCCCTTTATCACGACATCCGTGATGTTGCGGAAGCTGCCGATGTGATCATCGATTTTTCAAACCCGGAAAATCTCCAGAATATTTGCCAATATGCCGAAGAACACAACATCGCTATGGTGGTCGGGACAACGGGCATCAGCGATGAGGAACGGCCGAAGCTGCATGCGGCCGCACAGAAGGTTCCGGTCATTGCAAGCCATAATGTTCATGTGGGAACCTATGTGTTTATCAATTTGGTCAAACAGGCTGCAAAACTTTTGCCTGAATTTGATGTTGAAATCGTGGAACGGCATCATAACCAGAAAATCGATGCGCCAAGCGGTACAGCCCTCATGATCGCCGACGCCATTCGGGAAGTCCGGAATGATGCTGAATATGTCTATCAGCGGGCGGATAAAATTCAGAAAAGAGCGAAAAATGAGATAGGGATCTATTCGGTCAGAGCGGGCAATATTATTGGACAACACACCGTCATCTTTGCGGGAGACGACGAGGTGATTGAATTGAACTCCAATATTACATCAAGAAAGGTTTTGTCCGCAGGCGCCGTGCAGTGCGCTAAATTTATTGTGGAAAAATCACCTGGATACTACACATTGTTTGATGTTGTAAATTATCTGGAAAACAAAGGGGATATTTAGTCCATTAAGATGGCGGATAAAGAAAATATGCAGAAAACAGGAGGGATAACCATGAAAAAACAATGGATATTCGTATTGGCAAGTCTTTTGACCGCGTGCATGCTTTTAGCAAGCTGTGGTACACAAGCGAATATTGCCTCCAATGCCCCCGTGGTGGCTGCGCCGATCAAGACGGACATTGTGATTGCGCTGCAAGGTGAGCCCAGTTCTTTAGACGTTCATTATCCCGATGATGGAAATATGTATTTTGTGACCTATAATGTTTATGAATCGTTGTACAAGATGAATGGTGAAACGCTGAAGCCCGACCCATGTCTTGCAACCGGCTCTAAGAAAATCAATGATACAACCTGGGAATTTACCCTTCGGGAAGGTGTCAAGTGGCACGACAACACCGATTTTACGGCTGAAGACGCGGCTTTCTCCATCAACCGGATCATTGATCC
>CALMWJ010000107.1 GCA_937873525.1 uncultured Peptococcaceae bacterium
CGCAGAGAAAGCTGGCACATCATTCTGCTGGCCAAAAACATGACCGGGATACGAAATCTATATAAACTGGTGACCTTGTCCCACCTCCATTATTTTTATAAAAAACCGCGCATCCCCCGGGCGGAGCTGGAGAAATACCGGGAAGGCCTGATCATCGGCTCAGCCTGTGAGGCGGGGGAGCTTTACCAGCAGATCCTGAACCGGGCTTCGGATGAAATGGTCGAGAAAACCGCACGGTTTTATGATTATCTCGAGATCCAGCCCATCATGAACAATGAATTCATGATCCGGGAAGGAAGCGTCCGAAATGCAGAAGAATTGAGGGACATCAATCGCCGGATCGCTGAGCTGGGAAGAAAATTAAATATTCCGGTGGCTGCCACCGGCGATGTGCACTTCCTGAACCCGGAAGACGAAGTCTATCGCCGGATCCTGCTGGCCGGGCAGGGGTACGGGGATGCCGATACCCAACCGCCCCTCTATTTCAAGACAACCGCGGAAATGCTTGAAGAATTCAGTTATTTGGGGGAAGAAGAGGCCCGGCGGGCGGTAATCGAGGTTCCTCGGCAGATTGCGTCCCAAGTGGAATTCCTGAATCCGATTCCCGAGGGACTGCAAACCCCGAAAATCGAAGGTGCCGAGGAAACGGTCAAGGACATGGCCGCGAAAAAAGCCGCTGCATTGTATGGCGATCCGCTCCCCGAGCTGGTGGCGAAGCGCCTGGATAAAGAATTGGGCTCCATCATCAAGTATGGCTATGCCGTTCTCTATCTGATCGCCCACAAGCTGGTCAAGCACTCCAATGAGGATGGTTATGTGGTCGGTTCCCGGGGTTCAGTGGGTTCTTCTTTTGTGGCCTTTCTGACCGATATCACGGAAGTCAATCCCCTGCCGCCCCATTATCTCTGTCCGGATTGCCATAGGGTCCAGTTGGGCGATGATACCCTGTACGGATGCGGATCGGATATGCCGGATATGGACTGCCCCCATTGCGGTGCCCGGATGGGCAAGGATGGCTTCAACATACCTTTTGAGGTGTTTTTAGGCTTTGAAGGGGATAAGGTGCCGGATATTGACTTGAATTTTTCCGGGGAATACCAGACCCAGGCACAGAAATACACCGAGACCCTTTTCGGGGCCAAAAACGTGTTCAAGGCGGGGACCATTTCTACCATCGCGGATAAAACGGCTTTCGGCTTCGTCAAGAATTATTTTGCGGACCGGAAACTGCCGATCCGTGATTCGGAAGTAGAAAGGCTGGTCCAGGGCTGCGCAGGTGTCAAACGGACCACGGGCCAGCATCCGGGAGGTATCGTGGTTCTGCCGATGGGCGATGAGATCACCAACTACACACCGGTCCAGCATCCGGCGGATGATGTGAACTCTGAATTCATCACGACCCATTTTGAATATCACGCCATCGACAACTGTCTCGTGAAACTCGACATTCTAGGCCATGACGATCCGACGATCATCCGGCTGCTGGGGGACATGACCGGTGTCAATATTCGCATGATCCCTCTGGATGAACCGAAGGTTTTATCCTTGTTCACCGGTCCGGAAGCCCTCGGTCTGTCGAAAGAGGACAGCGGCCTGGAAACAGGCTCTCTGGGTTTGCCGGAATTCGGCACCTCTTTTGTCCGCGGCATGCTGATGGATACCCAGCCGGCGACCTTTTCGGACCTGGTCCGGATCAGCGGATTTTCTCACGGTACCGATGTGTGGCTCGGCAACGCCAAGGATATCCTGAAGTCGGGGCTGGGCACCATGAAGGAAGTCATTGCCGCACGGGATGACATCATGATTTACCTGATTCAGGCAGGGGTTTCGCCGAAGCATGCTTTTAAGATCATGGAGCAAGTCCGCAAAGGAAAGGGTTTGAAGCATGATGATATTGCCGCCATGGAGGAAGCCGGCGTACCGGATTGGTATATCCAATCCTGCCAGAAGATCAAATATATGTTCCCTAAAGCCCATGCGGTGGCCTATGTGACCATGGCTTTTCGCATCGCTTGGTTCAAGGTGTACCATCCCCTGGCGTTTTATGCCGCCACATTCTCAGTCCGTGGCGGCGGGCTTGAAGGCAGCGTGGCAGCCGGTGGTTTGCCGAAGGTTGAGAAGGCTATGGAAGAAATCCGAAGAAAACGCGAGAGCAAGGAACAAACTGCTAAGGATGAAGATCTATACACGATGCTGGAGCTGGCCAGAGAGATGATGCTGCGAGGCTATCGCTTCCAGCCGGTGGACCTGAACAAATCCCATCAAAACCGTTTCAAAATTGCGCCGGATCAAAGTTCCCTCCAGCTGCCCTTCACATCCCTCAGCGGCCTTGGCCCCAATGTGGCCCATAGCATCGTGGCTGCGCGAAATAACAAACCCTTCCTATCGGTGGACGACCTTCGGGTCAGGGGCAGGGTGGGGAAAAGCGTCATCGACATCTTAAGGCAGCAGGGCGCCCTGGAGGGTCTTCCGGAAAGCGATCAGCAAACCCTCTTCTGACGGTTCCCGATGCCGGCGCTTTAACCGGACGAACCGAGAACCCTCTTGAAAAGAGCGGGGATTTGCAGTATGCTGTTTCAGCAAGTCTTATCAAGGAGTTGATCCAATGGCAATCCAAGTGACCTCGTTGATCGAGAATGAGAGGCTCGACGAAACATTGCTCTGTGAACACGGAATCTCCATGCTGGTGGAGACACCGGATCTGCGGATTCTTTTTGATACCGGTGCAACTTCCGCATTTCTTGACAATGCAGAAACACTGAACATCGATTTGTCGAAAATCGATTATGTGGTTTTAAGCCATGCCCACAATGATCATACCGGAGGCCTTCGCTGCCTCTGCCAAAGCACACGCCGGAAGTTCGAGCTGGTGCTGAATCCTTGTTTCTTTAGCAAAAAATTCGTAAAGAACGGGGATTTCCTGAAGTATATCGGCAATGACTTTTCTGAAGAGTATTTGCAGATCGAAAATATAAAAACCACCTTCCCGTTGACGGACACCTTCCAGCTGGCGCCGAATGTATTCATCTTCTCCAATTTTGAAAAACTCAGCGATTTCGAAGCGCAGGAGCCCCAATACATGATGCTCAGCGGCGGTGAATACAAAGCCGATACCTTTCCTGAAGAACAGGTTCTGGGAATCAGGACCCCCAAAGGCCTGATTCTGTTGACCGGCTGTTCCCATTCCGGCATTGTCAACATTTGTGAAACCATTCGGAGACGCATGAAGGAACCGATCTTTTCCGTGATCGGCGGACTGCACCTCAAGGGAGCGGATTTGGACAGGATCAAACAGACGGCTGCTTATTTTCAGGAGAACAACATTTGCAAGCTATATGCCTGCCATAGCACCGGGCATGACGCCATGACCTATCTCTCCCTGGAGGGATCGGAGCATCTGAGAATTCCATCCGGAGAAGTGGTTCGATTCGAATTTGAGTAACGTTGAAAGGCCCCAAGGAACCCCGCTTTATATGGATGATGTCCCGAAGCCTTCGGAAACGCAGCCCGTTTTCTGAAGGCTTTTTACTGAGAAGCATCTATGGAGACGGAGCGGATTATGCTATAATAAATGAGCTATGCAGTAATCAGGCGGAGCCTGGAGGACGAAGCGGGACGCCCCTGCTCCCCGGCCTGCGGTTCCGACGGAAAGTGAAAGAACCCATGATCCATAAGATGATGATCGATGCGATCGAAACAAGCTATATCGACGTCGGGCAGGGAAAGACACTCCTGTTGCTCCATGGGTGGGGCGCCAGCAAAGAAGCCTTCAGTCCGGTTATTGAAGAACTGAAGGCCCGGTACCGTATCATCGCACCGGACTGGCCCGGCTGCGGGCAAACCCCGGAACCGACGGTTCCGTGGACTGTGGATGACTATCGCTTATTTTTGGAGAAATTTATCAGCGTTCTGGATCTGCGGGATATCACGGCTCTGGGACATTCCCATGGCGGCCGCGTCCTCATCCGATGGGCCTCGACCCGACCGCCGGTCCTGAAAAAACTGATTCTGGTGGACAGTGCCGGCATTCGGCCCAAACGGGGGATTGGCTGGTACTTTCGGGTATACACTTATAAGGCCGGCAAAAGCCTCCTGAAGATCCCGTTCCTCGGAGAAAAGCTTGGCCCCGCCATCAAAAAACGACAGGCAAAAGCCGGCTCCGAGGATTATCGGAACGCTTCGCCGCGTATGAAACAGACGATGTCAAAAGTACTAGGGGAAGATATGCGCCCATCGATGCCCCAAATCGCTGTGCCGACCCTTCTGATCTGGGGGGACCGGGACACGGCAACGCCTTTAGAAGACGGCCGGATGATGGAAAAACTGATCCCGGGCGCGGGACTGGCTGTTCTGAAACCGGCCGGCCATTACTCGTATCTGGACCAGCTGCCTCAATTTCTAAGAATCGTTGCATATTTCCTGGAGCACTGACCCTTTTCCCCCCATTGAAATTTGTCTGAAAATAAGGAGGTCGTCACCCTTGGCGCTCTATATTGCATTGCTGATCATCAGCTTCACCTTCTATATCTGGACGGATCTCCGCAGACACATCCATATGATGCAGTTGAATTCTTACCGTAATGAACGGTTTTTTGACTGGATGAAAGACCAAAAGCGTACTGAGGCCAGCTATGTGATGTTTGGCCTGATCATCGCAAACCTGACGTTCACAAAAATGCTTGCGCCCAATATTTATCTGCTGATGCACGCCACGCTTTTCCTGGTGCTTAGGGTCATCCGCAAGAAACAGCAGGAGAAAAAGCCGCTGGTGTTTACCTGGAGGGTCAGGCGTCTGTTGGCGACCTTCACCGTTCTATGCACAGTGATGTTTTTAGCCCTGTGTTATCTTTTTCGGGCGACGGTTACCTATGACATTACGTTCCTCCTTGGGATCGTCAACCTGTTCCTGCCGGTCCTGCTGCTGATCGCCAACCGGATCAACCAGCCTTTTGAAAAGAAAATCGCACTGGGCTTTACCAGAGATGCCATGGAACGGCTGGCCTCCTCGCCAGATCTTAAAATCATCGGCATAACAGGAAGCTATGGCAAGACCAGCACAAAATACATCCTTCATCAGCTTCTATCCGTAAAATACCAGGTTCTCATGACGCCGGAGAGCTTCAATACCCCCATGGGGGTGGTCCGCACCATCCGTGAAAAATTGAATGGGACCCATCAGATCTTCATCGTTGAAATGGGAGCCAAAAATATCGGCGATATTAAAGAAATCTGTGATATCGTTTCGCCGGATATGGGCATCATATCCTCCATCGGTGAACAGCACCTGGAGACCTTCAAGACGATTGAAAATGTAATCGAAACCAAGTTTGAGCTGGCGGAGGCGGTGGCCGCAAAAAAAGGCACCATGTTTCTTAATTACAATAATGAAGCGATCCGCCGGCAAAAAATCAGTTCGCCGATGGTGCGTTATGGCGTGGCCAACGGAAAGGAAACGCCTCAGAAACATTATGATGTCTGGGCAGAAAACCTATCCAGCGGCCCTCATGGCTCAACCTTTGACCTGTGTCAGCCCGGAGGCAGTCGGATGGCTTTTGAAACCCGCCTGCTTGGGCCTCACAACGTTCAGAACATCCTGGCCGGCGCCGCGGTGGCCATGGCCTTGGGCATCCGCCTGGAACAGCTGGTTCCGGCAGTCCGGCGGCTTGAACCCGTTCCCCATCGGCTGCAGCTGCTGAAAAACAAAGGCCGCTACCAAATCATCGATGATGCGTTCAATGCGAATCCCGAAGGCGCAAAAGCCGCCGTCGAAACCTTGGGAACGTTTCAGGGCTTCCGGGTGCTGATCACACCGGGGATGGTTGAACTGGGTGAAAAGGAAGAGAGCCTGAACCGGGAATTTGGTTTCCAGGCGGCCAGGCACTGCGATTATATTATCCTGGTCGGATACAATCGGGCCAAGCCCATCAAGGAAGGTGCGTTGAAAGCCGGATTCAGTGAAGACAACATCTACACAGCCAAGGATATCTATGATGCATTGAAAATGGCGGATACCCTTGCTGATGGACTAAAGCCGGAGGAAGGCCCGATGGTTGTCCTTCTGGAAAATGATCTTCCGGATAATTATCTGGAAGCATAATAAATTCAAACAAGGTCTCGGCAATGATAGGAGGATTTTCAATGAAAATCAATGTGGGTGTTTTTTTCGGAGGCAAAAGTGTTGAGCACGAAATTTCCGTCATCAGTGCGGCGCAGACCATGGCTGCCATCGATCCGGCGAAATACCAGATCGTCCCGGTTTATATTACCAAAGAGAATGAGTTCTACACCGGAGAGGCCCTGATCGAAATCAGGAATTTTGCAGACTTGCCGAAGCTTCTTGAAAAATGCCAGCGCGTGCACCTTTTGAAGGAGAAGGGCAAAACCTACCTCCTCCGGTATCCAGCCAAGCTATTCGGAAGCCCGATCCTGACTGCTTTGGACGTCGCCTTCCCAGTGGTTCATGGGACCAATGTGGAAGATGGTTCTCTCCAAGGGTTTTTTGAATTGCACGATCTGCCCTATACCGGGCCGGACGTTTGCGCCTCCGCGGCAGGCATGGACAAATGGGTCATGAAATGCGTGCTCCAGGGTGCCGGGCTGCCGGTCCTGCCGGGTTATTGTTTCCAGAGCTCCTTGTACTACGTGAGGTCGCAGGAACTGATTGGCAAGCTGGAATCTATGTTTGAATATCCGATGATCGTGAAGCCTGTCAATCTTGGTTCCAGTATCGGAATCAGCAAAGCATCGGACACACAGAGCCTCAAGGATGCCATCGAACTGGCCGCTGCCTTCTCCGGACGGATCCTCATTGAGCCGGTCGTAGTCGACCTCAAAGAAGTCAATTGCGCAGTCCTCGGAGATTTTGAATATACCCAGGCTTCTGCCTGCGAAGAGCCGATCCATACCGATGACATCTTAAGCTATCGCGATAAATATATGGGCGGCGCAAAGCTAAGCGCTGGCCAAGGAAGCAAAGGGATGGGCAGCGCCAAACGGAGGCTCCCTGCGGAGATCCCGGCCGAGACGGAGGAACAGATCAAGGATCTGGCCCAAAAGGCCTTCATCGCCATGAACTGCTCCGGCGTGGCCCGGATCGATTTTCTGATGGATATGACAGACGGCCAGATTTATATCAATGAACTGAACACGATTCCAGGGTCGCTCTCCTTCTATTTGTGGGAGGCGGCCGGGATGAGTTTTCCGGAATTGACGGACCAGATGATTCAACTGGCTCTGAAACGGGACCGGCAGAAAAAGACGCTGGTATGGTCCAACGAAACCAATATTTTGTCCAATTTCAATGATTATGGCGTAAAAGGCGCGAAGGGTGCCAAGGGAGCGAGACTTTAATGAAATTCGATCAACCATCCGGGGGTTCATTTTTTAGCAACCATATTCTGCAGCCGATGCTTCGATTGATGGAGACCTTGGGGGCGGCCTGCGCCGCATTGTTGGTCCTGGAACGTTTCAACCAGGATGGGTTTTTACCAATGCTGCAATGGATGACCGCTTACCCCAGGATCGCTGCAGCGAATGTTTTGATTCTTGCCAGCTTGTATGGATTGCTAAGAGCTGGCTTCCGTAAACCGTTGCTGCCGGCCAGCATCTTTGGTTTGCTGGTCTTTGCTGTGGGAAGTGTCCACGACCTGAAGATCCTTCTAAAGGGGGAGCCTTTGCTGCCGATGGACATCCACAACTATAAAGAAGCCGCCATGATCGCCCCCAATATGAACATCCGTCTGGACCGCGGCTTCTGGATCAATCTTTTGTTTCTGGCTGCCTGCGTTGTTCTGATCTATGGCTGGGAGCGCTTTGTTCTCAAACCTTTGCCGGCGCGGCGCCGGGTGTACGCCATCCCTGCGGCGGTCCTTGCGCTGATAGGTTTGATTTCCCTTGGAAATGGCACGATCCGCAGCCATTTTGATGTGCTGGACATCCGGTATGATCAAAGCCGGAATTACCAGTACAACGGTTTTATGGTGGCATCGGTCATGAATCTGAGCGGTGCCCGGGTCAAGACCCCGGCGAATTATGGTTTGGAATACTTCAAGCAGGTTTTGCAAAGGACGGAATTCAATGCGGTCGGGGAATCGGCCCAGACCGTGAAGCCCAACATCATTGTCTTGCAGATGGAGGCATACAGCGACCCCAGGTTGCTGGACGCTTCGCTGGCGTATAAACCGGATCCCTTTGATCCGCTTGAACCCTACAGGGATGCCATGCATTCATTCCACGCCCTGGCTTCGGTCCTTGGAGGCTCTACAGCCACAACGGAATTTGAGGTCTTGACGGGGTTTAATATGGCCCATGCGCCACAGGGAATCATGCCCTTTGTTCAATACATGAACCAAGACCGTCCAAGTCTGGTCTGGGATCTCAGGAACATGGGGTACCAAACCGTCGGCATCCATCCCAATACCGGAGCGTTTTATTCCCGGGATGAGGCATATCCTCACCTGGGATTTGAACAGTTCATGACCCTGGAGGATTTTAAGGATCCCCAATACGTCGGGTATTATGTCGCCGACCAGAGCACAATGGATAAAGTGATTGAAGTCTATGAAAACCGGACAGAGGACCGGCCGTTTTTCTGCTTTGCCGTGACGATCCAAAACCATGGCCCATACAATCTTGAAGGGCTCGACCGTGAATATGGTGTGCAAGAGGGGGCTGTGGCGCTCAGCGATACCCAAAATCGTGAATTGCGCAATTTCGGAGCCAATCTCCAGGACAGCAGCCAGATGCTGGCGGATCTGATGACCTATTTTTCCAGGCAGGACGAACCGGTGCTGCTGCTGGCCTATGGCGATCACCAAGCCACTTGGAGCTGGTCCCAAGCCTTGCCGGCCAGTCAGGACCTGCAAGTGGCAAAATATTTGACCGAGGGCTTCTACTGGGCGAATTATCCGGTTGATTTTGAAGACCGGCCGGTGATCGGCGCGAATTATCTGGCGCCCTATCTTTTGAAATATGCAGAGCTCCCCTTACCGGAATATGACCAGATTTTACTTCAGCAAGCCGATACGGTACTGGGCTATAATCCATTCTTTGTCATGAAGAACGACCTGACCATCGCTCTGCAGCCGGACGACGCTGTCAAAACCTTCTCCCTGGTCCAATATGACCGCATGTTCGGTAAGAATTATCTGGAAACCTTGCTGCAAAACCACGGACAATAACCATCGGCACAAGCCGGGAAAGAGGTCATAGGGACTATGATGGAAGACCTGAACATCGGACCTGAAGAGAAGAATGCTTCGGGTCTTGGACGATGGTTTGAAGGCCCCGTACCAAGACTGTTTCTGATGCCCGCGATCCTGATCCTGGCTTTGACTGCCTTGATCGGTTTAAATAAAGAGCTTCTGCCGGCACCCGCGGCCGTCCAGCCTCCCCTGCGTCCATCCGGGCAGGAGGCAGGTCAAGGTACAACACAGGCTTATCTGGAACCGGGAGAGCTGCTAAGACTGGGGACCCGATATCATGAGGACGCCGTCCACAAAATAGTCGACCAGAAATCGGTTTTTCAAGGGAGTCTTATCCTTGTCAACCAGAAACAGAGGCTTCCAGAGGATTACCAGGCAGAGCAACTGAGGGTGATCAATGATTGGATCGATACCCTGCCGCCGGAAGCCTTGATTGTCAGCAAAGCCGGGACCATGCTCAATCAAACGGCTTCCGATGCTTTGGATCAAATGATCCGGGCTGCGGCCGACGAGGGGATCGGCGGATTCACCCTGGTGAGCGGCTATCGGTCCGTGGCCTATCAGCGGGAGCTTTTCGAAAAAAAGATTCAGAAATATATGACGGAAGGCCTGGATCGGGAATCGGCCGAGCAGGAAACCAAGGAAATCGTGGCCGTACCGGGAGAGAGCGAGCATCATACCGGGCTGGCGATGGATTTGCCGTCTCAGGAACATTTGACGCTGGAAACATCCTATGGAACCACCATCAACGGAAAATGGCTGGCCGAGAACGCCTGGAGGCATGGTTTTATCATCCGGTATCCTGAAAACAAGACGGGCATCACGGGAATATCCTTTGAACCATGGCATCTGCGCTATGTGGGCTATCCTCACAGTGAATTGATGCAGCGTGAGGGCTGGTGCATGGAAGAGTATATTCAAATCCTCCGCCAGAATCGCGGCCTTACCGCAAAGACGGAGGATGGGACGATCTGGCAGATCGATTATCAGATCCCTGAGAACGGAATGATCGTGATACCGCTGATCGTCGGGACAAAATCCTCCGGCGATGGATTGGGCGGCTACATCGTGACGGCACCGGTTTATCGACCTGCCCAGTAAAAAAATATCCCATAACGGATCCCTATCGAGAGCGCAAGCCCCCGGGATCGGTTATGGGATTTCTTTTTCGGTGGGAGAACGATCGTCCGGTCAGCGCCGGAGGCGTTCAAAAACCTCTTTGCTGCAATTTTCCATGGAAGCAAAGGCGGCATCCACATCGGCCGCTTCGGTCATCCAGTTTGTCAGGCATACGCGGAGAGCGGGTTTGCCATAGAAGAAAGCCAGATTCGAATAAGTCACACCTTCACTTTGCAGTTTATCCAGGATTTCCTGGATGTCTGCCTGGGTAATGCAGTGTTCCGGAAGATCCAGGGTGAAGCAGACCACGTTGCCCCGCACCTGGTTCAAGAGTCTGAAATAAGGACTGGCATTCACTTTTTGTCCATAATATTCACACAAGCCCACATTGCGTTCGCAGAGCTCGGCAAAGCCCTCTTTCCCGTAAGCCAGCAAAGAGAACCATACCGGAAGCGCTCTCAACCGGCGTGAGCCCTCAGGCGTCATATGATAGTAGGAGAACTGGGCCGGAAGGCCGGCCATTGCCGTCAGGGCATTGGTGAAGGACTGGTATTGCATGGCAGGATGCCTGCAAAGGATCACGGCCCCATCATACGGCACATTGAGCCATTTATG
>CALMWJ010000108.1 GCA_937873525.1 uncultured Peptococcaceae bacterium
CGCAGAGCTTGCCATAGGATGTGCAAGGCCACCTTGAAAATCAGGACGGCGACGACCATACCTGCGATGGGATCCAGATAGCGCAGCCAGCCGATGCCTAAAAAACCGCCCAACATACTGCCGCCGATGCCTACAAAGGTACCGATGGAAGAATAAGCGTCAGAACGATGATCCCATGCATTGGCCTTGATCGATTCACTGTTTAATTCGATCCCGATTTTCATAGTCTTTCGGTACATCCACTCTTTTACACCAATTGATATGACTGCGGCGACCAAGGCAAGGATTGAGGGCGTTGCAAAGGAGTGATGGAGGACCGAAAGAATGATGGATTTACTGATTTCGTAGGCAGCGAATAAGAGGGTGAGACCGACGAAGGTGGACATAATAGGTTCAATTTTTCCGTAACCGAAATGGTATTTTTCATCAACTGGACGCTGCGCGATCTTAATGCCGATGAGCACGGCAAAGGTTGCGATCACATCGGATCCGGAGTGTAGTGCATCAGCGACCATGGCCTGGCTTCGGCCCATCACGCCTGCTATAAATTTCAGTACACACAGGGCAAAATTGCCCCATAAACAAAATATGGTGATTTTTTCACCTTTGGCATAATCGATCCCCGTGGACTTGCCGGATGTTGCTGAAGCTGTTTCCATAAGATAAAACCTCCTAAAATGATATAAATAGAACGACAGAATTTCGGGGTGAACAGGCCTTCATTGATCCGGAAATGACGGCGCCGGGGAAATCACGAAAAAAAGTTTTAAAAAAAGGATCATAACTACATGTGTAGTTATGATCCCGCGAATTGATCCGCTGCCAGTGGCCCGTCTTATTCCTGTTTTGCCAGGGATAGGATGAAGACTGATCGTAGAACGATATTCTGTTTATGGGAACATCATAGCAAACGAGCGACGACAATGCAACTAAAAATATTATAAAATATTGCCAGAAAAATCTTTCGGAAATCAAAGCACCCGATCCAGGAACGATTTGGTCCGGGGATTCTCCGGGCGGGTGAATAAAATTTCAGGCGGCTTGTCCTCCAGGATGACGCCATCGTCCATAAAGACCACACGGTCTGCCACTTCACGGGCAAAGCCCATCTCATGGGTGACCACCACCATCGTGGTCCCCTCCAGGGCCATGCTTTTCATGACGTCCAGGACCTCGCCCACCAATTCGGGGTCCAAAGCGGAGGTGGGCTCATCGAAGAGGAAGTATTTGGGCTTCATAGCCAAGGCCCTGGCAATCGCCACACGCTGCTGCTGGCCGCCGGAGAGCTGCTTGGGATAGGCATCGGCTTTGTCGGCAAGGCCCACGCGTTTCAGAAGGGCTTTGGCCAAGTCCTGAGCATCCTTTTCCGCCATGCCCCGTACCTTGATGGGCGCCAGGGTGATGTTGTCCAGAACGGTCATGTGAGGAAACAGATTGAAGCGCTGAAACACCATGCCCACTTCGGTGCGCAGGGCATTGATGTTCTGTTTTGGATCGGTGATGTCTGTGCCGTCGATCAGCACATGGCCCTTGCTGGGCGCTTCCAGAAGGTTGATGCAGCGCAGCAGGGTGCTTTTTCCGGAGCCGGAAGGGCCGATGATGCACACCACGGTGCCCTTTTCAACCTCCAGATCGATGCCTTTCAAG
The DNA here is from genome assembly GCA_937873525.1 of uncultured Peptococcaceae bacterium. GTDB lineage: Bacteria > Bacillota > Peptococcia > DRI-13 > UBA5745 > UBA5745. The sequence goes on from CALMWJ010000108.1 coordinate 1,648, forward strand.
ACATGGTTATTGCCGAAATATTTATGAAGATTGGATACTTTAATCACTGACTGCCAACCGCCTTTCTACCCAGGAGGACGCCTGGGTCAGGATGAAGGTGAGGCAGAAATAAACGATCGCTGCCCCGGCCAGGAAAGAGACGAAGTCATAGGTGGTGACGCCCATGGAACGGGAACGGTACATCAGTTCCTTGGCGCCGATGCTGGAGATCAGCGAAGTGTCTTTGAGGAGCACGATAAACTCATTGCATAAGGGCGGAATGACCCGGCGCAGCGCCTGGGGCAGGATCACCAGCTGCATGGTCTGGTGCTGGGTTAAGCCCAAAGCTCGGGAAGCTTCGGTCTGGCCGATGTCCACACCCTGAATGCCGGCTCGGATGATTTCGGCGATGTAGGCGCCGCTGTTCATGCCCAGAGCGATGATGCCGGCAATCTCAGGCTTCCAATTGAAGAAGCTGCCAGTCATCATATTGTAGATCTGCGGAATAGCAAAAAATATGAACATGATCTGCAGCAGCATGGGGGTGCCCCGGAAAATCTGCAGATAAGCCCCCGAGAAGAGGGACAAAGGTTTTGAAGAGGATACCCGCATCAAGCCCAGCACGGTCCCCAGAAGACAGCCCAGGATAATGGATCCCAGAGCCATGACAATGGTCAGCCCGGCACCCCGGAGTAGAAACCCGGAATATTGCGACACCAGAGAAAAATTCATGAGCCAGCCCCTTTCTGCAAGAAGGATTGGATGGGAGGCCGCTGCGGACGCCCGGAAGTATGCAAGCCAATGCATAAAACCAGGACGCCGCTTTAGCCAATATAGTGTAACAGATTTAATAGATATTTTCAATTGCCATATCCTGTGTCCGGCCGGCCTTCCCGAAGGCCAAACCGTATGCCGGCGAGGGAAAGGGTATAAATATACAAAAAAAGAAACCCGAATCACTTCGGGTTTCTGTACGTTCTTGGGATTTCCGATCGGCGAAAGTTCCGGCAGACTGCCTATTCGGCAACCGGCATCCATTTGGCTTTCAGTTCGTCGATTTTGCCTTCCTTCTGCAGCTTTTCGATGGCGCCATTGAGTGCGGCCACCAGGTCATCGTTGCCTTTGGCCACCACGATGGCGTTTTCTTCGACAGAAAGGTAGTCTTTCAGGATTACAAAACCATCCTTGGCGGTATATTTTTCAGCCACGGCCAGGTCAGCCACCACGGCATCGCAGCCTTTGTTTTTCAGCTGCATGAAAGCGGCGGCGTAGTTGTCCAAGCCGACGACATCGGCGCCTTCGATGTTTTCCTGGGCAGCGGCTTCACCGGTGGTGCCCATGCCGGCTGCGATCTTTTTGCCTTTCAGTTCAGCCAGATCCTTGATGGGGGAGTCCGCATTGACCACCACGGCTTGGGCGCTGCTCAGATAGGGTGAGGTAAAGTCCACTTGCTCTGCGCGTTCAGGGGTGATGGAGAAGCCGGACATGCCGATGTTGGTCTGGCCGTTCTGTACGGCGGTGATGATGTTGTCGAAGCTCATGTTGCTCAGCTCGTACTGGATGCCCAGCTCTTCGCAAATCAAGCCCAGCAGGTCGATGTCAAAACCGATGACGTTGCCCTGGCCGTCTTCGAACTCGTAGGGTTCATAGTCCGGACTGTTGCCGACGGTGATCGTGCCTTTTTCCTGGATTTGTTCCCAGAGGGTTTTCTCAGCAGCGGGCGCAGTGGCGGCGCCGTTAGCAGCGGGTGTCGTCTGGTTGCCGCAGCCTGCCAAGGCTAGGCAAAGGATCAGAAAAATCGGCAGCGCCTTTGTAAAGAAACTTCTCATGATAGAATCTCCTTCCAATCAATAAAAAATATACGTTTTTTATGCGGCGGGCAGGAGCCGCCGCCAAAGGATATTATACAAACATATGTATTAAATTACAAGTGAAAAATAGACTATTTTTGCGATGTGATAATGGCAAAATCCTCGAAGTCGAAACGGAGCAAGCCCTCGGAGTCGACCAGGCCGTGGACGGTGCCTTTTTGCACGGCAAGGAAAGCGTCCCGGATACGAGGCAGGATGCCGGGGGCGACCAGCGGCAGGTTGTGGGAGCAGCAGAGCACCTTCAGGAAAGGTGCCATTTCGGAGAGCCTATTCATCGTATGCGTATAAACATTCATGCGGGAGTAACCGTAGGCATCGCAGCCGTAATGGGCGTATAGGGCAGCCGGATAGACGGTATCGCCGGTAAAGAGGATCTGCCGTTCCCGGTCCCAAAGCATGATGCTGTCGTCGGTGTGGCCCGGCGTATGCAGCACATGGAGACGCCAGCCGCCCAGGTCAAAGCATAGGCCAGGCTGCAAAGGCGTCATTCGCCACGGCCGGATCCGATAGCCCTCGGGATCAAAATGGTCCGGAAGAGGCTTGGAAAGGGACTCTGGTCCCAGCATCGGCGCCAGCATGGTTGCGGGATAACCGGCCATGGCCCGATTGGCTGCTACCGGGTCAGGATATGCATAAACCTGGGGAAACTCCCAGTTGCCGCCCACATGGTCAAAATGGCAGTGGCTGTTGACCACCGTCAGAGGGAGGGCGGTCAAAGCGGAAACCACCGGACGGATGGGGGCAATGCCCATGCCGGTATCCCATAGCAGCGCGCCGGTTTCACCGACGATCAGGAAGGAGATCACTTCCTGGAAATGGCCCGGTTCATAGATGGCGTAGACGCCGGGAAGGACCTGATACACGTCGTACCATTCTTGATCCGGGACCGGCACTTTCGGAAGCAGCTGGTAAATGGGGCGCGGCAGGGCGTCCTGCCAGCGATCCGGCTGGACGGCGTTGGTGCAGCGGCCGCTTGGTGTTAAGTCCGTAGGTTTATCCGATCGGGACATGCAAAGCCACCTCCATGATTTGATATATCATACAACATTATATGCTGTGGCGGGTCTTTTTGCATTTATATTTGTCAAAGCGCAGAAAAAAAGTTACAATGACGATGAGTATTCCATGTAAATTTTTGATATAGGAGAGAAATATATGGCATTAATTATGGAGGGCAAGTCCGTTGCCGCAAGGATCCGTGAAGAAGTCAGGGAGGCGGCAGCCGAATTGAAAGCGACCCGGGGTATCACGCCGGGATTGGTTGTGGTGATCGTCGGCGAGGACCCTGCCTCTCAGATCTATGTCAACAGCAAACATAAAGCCTGCCAGGAGCTGGGCATGTATTCTGAAGTGATCCGGCTGCCGGAAAACACCGGGGACGCCCGTCTCCTGGAACTGATCGATGAACTGAACCGCCGGGCCGACATCCACGGGATCCTGGTCCAGCTGCCCCTGCCCAAGCATATCGACGAAGGCAAAGTCCTGGAAGCCATTGATCCCGCCAAGGATGTGGACGGCTTCCATCCGGTGAACACCGGCCGGCTTCTATCCGGACAAAAAACCATCTATCCCTGCACCGCCTACGGCATCATCAAAATGCTGGACATTTACCAGATTCCCATCAAGGGACAGCACGCGGTGATCGTGGGGCGCAGCAATATTGTCGGCAAACCTACAGCCGTTATGCTGATGGACCGCCATGCCACCATCACCATCTGTCATTCCCGCACCAAAAACCTGGCGGAAATCACCCGGCAGGCGGACATTCTGGTGACCGCCATCGGAAAACCCTGCTTTATCACCGGCGACATGGTCAAGGAAGGGGTCGTGGTGGTGGATGCGGGCATCAACCGCACCGAAGGCAGCAAAAAAATATTCGGCGATGTGGACTACGACAGCGTGGAGCCCAAGGCATCGGCCATCACGCCGGTTCCGGGCGGCGTAGGCCTCTTGACGGTGGCCATGCTGATGTACAACACGGTGGAATGCGCCAAGAATAGCTAAAGGCAAGGACAGACTGCAGCGGCCTCGAAATCGGCCGCAGGGAGGTAGACCCATGGCCGTCATTCTGCGCAGTGAGGATCTGACCAAAATCTACGAGGGCGAAGTTTCGGTGGTGGCTTTGAATTCGGCTTCCTTTGAAATCCAGGAAGGCGAATTCATCGTTGTGCTCGGGCCCAGCGGCTCCGGCAAAAGCACCCTGCTGAACATCCTGGGCGGGATGGACCGGCCCACCTCCGGGAAACTCTATTATCGGGACAAACCCATTCATGAAGCCACGGCCCGGCAGCTGACCCTATATCGGCGCAAGGCCGTGGGTTTTGTTTTTCAATTTTACAATTTACTGCCGAACCTGACGGCTTCGGAAAATATCCGGCTGGCGGCGGAATTGGTGGAAAAGCCCATGGATGTCAAGGCGCTTCTGGATGACCTGGAGCTGGGAGAGAAGGCCGATAATTTTCCGGCCCAGCTTTCCGGCGGCCAGCAGCAGCGCATCGCCATCGCCCGGGCAGCCGTAAAGAATCCGGACATCCTTCTTTGCGACGAGCCTACCGGAGCGCTGGACTTTGCCACTGGGCTCCAGGTTTTGAAGCTGCTCCAGGAATTGAATAAAAAAATGGGCAAGACCGTGATGATCATCACCCATAATCAGTCCATGGCGGCCATGGGCAATCGGGTCTTTCATCTGAAGGACGGCCGGATCGAGCAGATCACGGTCAACGAAAAGCCGGTGGATCCGGAGGAGATCGTATGGTGATGCTTTGGCGCAAGCTGTTGCGGGACCTGCGGGAAAACTGGGGGGCCAATCTGGCCTGCGTGCTGGTGATTGCCATGGGCATCATGGCCTTCAACGCCTTCCATATGGCGGTGGACAATCTGGATTCGGCCAGGCAGCGCTTCTATGAAAGCTGCCGTTTTGCCGATGGCTTTGCCACGGTAAAACAAATGCCGGTCAATCGGCTCAGCCGTCTGGAGGAAATTCCGGGAATCGACCAGGTCCAGGGACATTTGCGCCAGGATGTGACGGTCTATATGCCGGAGTGGGGACAGAACCTGACCTTGCGTCTGGTGGGCTTTGAGCCGGAAGATACCATGGGGCTGAACCGGGTGCTGCAAAGCCAGGGCGCGGGCCTCCAAGAAGGTTCGGAGGAGGTCCTGTTGGGTGTGGGTTTTGCCAAGGCCCACGGCCTGAAAGCCGGGGACGCCTTCGATATCATATATCAGGGGGAGAAGCATGCCCTGACCATGGCCGGCACCGGGCAATCCCCTGAATTTGTTTATCTGGTTCCGGACAGCGGTGCCATGTTTTCCGATGCAGCCCGGTTCGATGTGGCGTTTATGACAAGGGAGGCTCTGGAAGACCTGACGGGACAGGAAGGGCTGGTCAATGAAATCGCCTTCACCTTGCGTCCCGGCGCAAACTTTGAGCAGGTCAAAAACCAGGCGGCGGAGATCCTTGAGCCTTATGAATTGTATTCGATCGTCAGTGCCAAGGACCAGATCAGCAATTTCATGCTGGACCAGGAGATAACAGGTGTCAATGCCACCTCCAATTCGATTCCGGCGATTTTTATCGCCATCGCGGCCTTTATCCTCTATCTGATGCTGCGGCGGATGGTGGAGCAGCAGCGTGTTCAGATCGGGACCATGAAAGCGTTTGGTTTTGGAAATTCTCAGATCATCCTCCACTACAGCATGTATGGGGCGCTGATCGGTGCGACAGGTGCGCTGATGGGCTCCATCGCCGGCATCCTGGTTTCCGGCGCCATGACGGACATGTATAAGCTCTATTTCAATCTTCCGGATCTGGTCAACATCATCTCCTTCCGGTATGGACTGTATGGACTCGCCTTTGCCGCCTTGCCTTGTTTGGGAGCGGCTTTTCTGGGGGCGCGAAGCGTGCTGCGCCTTGAGCCGGCCCAGGCCATGCTGCCGGCAACCCCCAAACGGACGCGGCGGCTTTTGATCGAGCGGGTCAAGGTGATTTGGGAACCTTTAGGGATGATGGGACGCATGGCCTTGCGCAATATGTTTCGCAATCCGGGCCGCAGCCTGTTTACCCTGGTGGGCACCAGCATGGCTTTTTCCCTCATGTGGTTTATTTTTTCATACAATCTGATGATCGACCTGATGATCATGAATCAGCTGGAAGACGCTCAGCGTTTTGATTTCAAGGTGACCCTGAATCAGTCGGCGCCGGCACGGGAATTGGAAGATGCTTTGCAAAGGCTGGAGGGGACGGAGGCCGCGGAGCCCCTGATGTACGCCGCCGTGACGCTGCGCCGGGGCCCGTACAGCGAAGAGACCGCGATCACCGGATTGCCGTATCAATCGGAACTTTATAGCATACTGGACAAAGGTGAAGAGATCCTGCCGCTGCCGCCGGAAGGACTGGTGTTATCAAAAAGTGTGGCTGACAAGCTCAATACAAAGGCGGGGCAGCTGATTTATTTGGAAAGCCCTTATTTGGCTGATCCGGTCCAGGTTTACGTCACGGCCGTTGTAGAGCAATATTTCGGGATGGAGAATTTCATGGCCAGGGAACGGCTGGGACAGCTCCTCGGGATTGGAGATGCTGCCTCCGCGGCCATGGTTCGGACCTCTGGCGACCGGGAGACCGTGGATCGGCTGGAGGAGAAGCTGCTGCTGGCCAAAGGGGTGGCTGGTGTGGAGAACAAGGCGGCAATGGAAAAAATGTACAAGGATCTCATGGCACCCATGAATTCGATTATTTTTGCCATGACCCTCGTGGGCGTATTTACCGCCTTTGCGGTCATCTACAGTACAGGGACGGTTTCGCTTTCAGAAAGGCAGCGGGAGATCTCCTCTTCCAAGGTGCTGGGGATGACCGACGGGGAGATCATGACGCTCCTGATTCTGGAAAATGGCATATTGTCTTTTTTAGGGGGACTGCTGGGTGTCCCGCTGACCAAAGCCTTGATGCTCACCATGCAAAAGAAATTTGCCACGGAACTTTACTCGCTGCCGGCACAGCTGGATCCGGTCGGACTTTTTTACAGCCTGACGTGCCTCGGCGTGGCCCTGGTCCTGTCCATGCTGGCCATGATGCGTAGGGTTCGCAGCCTGGATCTGGTGGTGGTTCTTAAAACCAGGGAATAACGGGGCTATGGACATAAGGTATAATTAATGATGCCATTTCGGCAGACTGATCTGAGGAGGCTGTTTCCAATGAGGAAAATTTTGCGTTACGCGATTTTGGCGGGGTTGCTGGCCGTTGTAGCGGCAGGGGCTTATTATTTGCCAAAACTGAAGACCGTTGAAGCGGAAACCATCACCGTTGAACCACGGCAGGTCAGCAAGACCCAGACGGAGGAAGGGGTGGTGCAGCCCCAGGCCAATCAGGTCATCAACAGCCCGGTCAGCGGCGAAATTGCCGAATTAGCCATCGAGGAAGGCCAGCCGGTGGCTGCCGGCGATCTTCTGTTCAAGCTGGATACCCGGGACTTGGCCCAGCAGAAAGCTTTGGCGGAAAAGAGCTTGTCCGTGCAGATTGCCCAGGCCCAGGCCCAGGCGCCGGCGGTGGCGCTGGCATCGAGCCAGATGGAGCAAGCCCAGGACCGACTGGGCCGGATGCAAGGCTTGGCCGATGCGGGCGCTATTTCACAAGGCGAATTGGATGCGGCCCAGTATGCCTATACAGACGCCCAAACCGCCTATGAAGCGGCCAACAAGAACCAGGCTTACCTGCAATCTTTGGTCTCCTCAGCACGCCTGCAGGTCACTCAGCTGGCTTCGGATATCAGCCGAAGCACCGTCACAGCGCCGGCGGCAGGTTATATTAAAAATCTGATGGTCCGGGAAGGCAGCTTCGTGATGCCTCAAAGCGAAATTTGCTTGCTGAGCAGTGAGGAATCCCTGCTTCTGGAGGCTTTGGTGGCCACGGAGGACGTTGTGTATCTGAATATCGGCGACGAGGTGGAAATCCGCATCAAGCAGGGAGAAAACAAACTGACCGCCGCCGGGGAGATCCGAGAGGTCATGCCCTATGCGGTGGAGAAGGTTTCCTCCCTTGGTCTCACGGAGCGGCGAGTGCCGGTCAAGGTGGCCTATACCAACAAAAACCTGCCGCTGGCGCCGGGCTACAGCGCCGATGTGGTGTTCACCCTGGCAACGGCCGATCAGGCCTTAACCGTGCCTAAGACCGCTGTCTTTGCCTATGAAGAGGGTTATGCGGTCTGGAAGGTGGACCAGGACGGACAGGCCAGACTTCAAGTGGTGACGCAGGATTTCAAAACGGCCAACGATGTGGTCATTCGGGACGGGCTGGCCGCCGGGGATGTGGTCCTGGTGAACGGCAGCCAGGCCGATATTGCAGAAGGGGTACGCATCAAAGGATTTTAGAGCTTTTGTACGCTGCGCAAAATTATTTTGGAATTAGTATGTAATAATCTATGGAGAACGGGGTTTGCGCTTGACAAGCAGCCTATTTTTCTGTAATATCTTAAAGGTATCAAACGCGGAGAGATGACCGAGCGGTTGAAGGTGCACGCCTGGAAAGCGTGTGTAGGGGCAACTCTACCTGGGGTTCGAATCCCCATCTCTCCGCCATTTTTTCAAATATGACGAGGTTATGGACGCGACCGCGATGGACTGGATTGGTCAGGGATTGTCCAAACTTATTTCAAGACGGGGTCTGCATCTTCTGCAGACCCTTTTTTTATTTTATAAGATAACGACCGCTGCGGAAATAAAACACAGACCCTTAATGAAATAACGAATAGGTTACAGAGACGAGGATGGCTGCAAAGACCGCATCTGTAATCAGCGTGCTGACCAAGAAGGGGACGATGCCGATAAATTTGCCGTCCTTTTTCATCCCAAGATAAGCGGCTCTGGCGATGACGATCCCCGGAATGGTCCCTATTCCCGTAAACAGCAGAACGATGCAAACTGTAATCAACAACCCAAACAAACCCAAGCGGATGTAGCCGCCAAAAGTGATTTCCGGCTTATCGCGCTCGCCGACCAGGGCTATTCTTCCCAACTCATAGGTGAAGCCCAAAATACGGGTTATTAAATCCTCCAAATCCATTTTGGCATAATTTTCGGCTTTGTCTTTTGCACGCTGTTGCGTGCGCTCGAAATCCTGATAGGCTCTATCCCTTGCATCACGACCTGTGTGGGTATGGTTTGTGGTTTTAGCGGCCTGATTGAATAGAGAATCATAGGATTTTCGAGCATCTGGATCTTTCAATACTTCATAGGCTTCAGCGATTTCAACGAATCTCTGATGGGCATCGGGCCGTTTGCATACATCCGGATGATATGCTTTCGCTTTATCCCGAAAGGCTTTCTTGATCTCATCGGATGCAGCGGTCTTTGACACGCCCAGTATCGAATAATAATCTTTGATTTGCATCGTAGTGTCCATGATTACAGCCAGCTCTCTTTGGATTTGGTTGTTTCCACAACATCTCAGACAGATTTTCATATTCTACAATAATTTATACAGAATTGTCAAAACGAACCTGAAACCGGGGCGATG
>CALMWJ010000109.1 GCA_937873525.1 uncultured Peptococcaceae bacterium
CCGTCTGAAAATGATTAGAATTCAAACAGAATGGAATAAGGTCATTATACCGCGTCCCAATAATCCTGTAAATGGCAGGAACACGTTGTCAAAGGTAGAATTATACATGGACACTAAGACCAAGCCGCGGCCGGGGGCCGGACAGGAGCGGGATATGACGTATTCAGAAGAAAATAGACTGGACAAGGCCCCGATTTTATCGGAACTGCAAAGCCGGGCGGACCGGGGAGCCTTTGGATTCCACATGCCGGGGCACCAGGGTGGCAGAGGGCTGTGGACGCCTTTCCGGAATATGCTTCGCCGGCTGGGTCCCAGGATGGATCTGACCGAATTGCCTGGGCTGGACAATTTGGCCTCAGCCTCAGCCTGCATCGCGGAATCACAAAAGCAAATGGCTGCTTTGGCCGGAGCTTTCAAAACATTCTATCTGGTCAACGGGGCGACGGCGGGCCTTCAGGCATCGTTGATGGCGTCGAATCATCCGGGAGGCCGCGTGCTGATGCCGGCCCATGCCCATATGTCGTTGTTCAATGGGTTGATCCTTACGGGCGGGCGCCTGATCATGCTGCCAGTGGCGGTGGATCCGGTCTGGGGGATCCCGTTGGGGGCCTCCGGCCAGATCTTCAAGGGCGATCCCCGGCTGAACGGGGAAGTCCTGGTCACGGTCCACCCAACGTATCACGGTGTGATGGCGGACCTTGAAGTCCAGAAGAACTGGGTTTCTGAACATCCGGATACCGCCTGGCTGGTGGACGAAGCCCATGGAGCCCATCTGCCCTATCTGGACCATTCCGCCGGCGGCAGCGCCCTATCCTTCGGAGCGGATATGGTGGTGCAAAGCACGCATAAAATGGCAGGCGCCTTGACCCAGACCGCTCTGCTGCATTGCAGCAAAGCGATCTGGCAGCAGCCTCTCCAGCAGGCCCTGAATATTTTGCAGACCTCCAGCCCTTCCTATTTGTTCTTAGGCGCTTTGGATGCATTCCAGGCCCAGCTCCAGGAAGACGGCGGAGAAGGTTTGCGGAAGGCCCGGCAGCTTGCCTTGGCTTTGGCGGAAGAGATCAGGTCTCTGGGCGGCTATCGCTTATGGCAAGATGAACTTCCGGCCGGCTGGCGAACGGATCCCTGTAAAATCACCCTTGACGCCGGGAATCTGGGATTGACCGGCTTTGAGCTGAGCCGCTTGCTGAGAGAAGTTTATCATATCGATGTCGAGCTTGTAGCCGAACGTCATGTGCTGCTGCTGGTTACCATGGGCCATCGTCCCAAGGACATCGTTCGGCTTGTGTCCGCTTTGAAAGAAATCCAGGACCGGACGCCCCTTGAGCCAAAGGCACCGCAGCCGAAGGAAGGCTGGGGGGCACAGCCGGCCGGTTGGATCGAGACCGAATACACGCCGCGACAGGTCTTTTTCAGTGCGAAGCGCACGGTGCCTTTGAAAGCGGCAGCCGGCTGTATCGCCGCCGCGGCGGTCGTGCCCTATCCGCCGGGGATCCCTCTGTGGGTGCCCGGCATGGTGATCCGCAGGGAGGCTGTGGATCGGCTGGAGGCCTGGCTGGCGGAAGGTGAAGCCTGCGTCGGACTGGCCCAGGGAGCGGAAGGAGCCTGCGTTGCCATCTGTGACGGAACGCCGTCAGAGGCTTTATAAGAAAAGTGGAACGAAACTCAGGATTGTGGTACAATCAAACGTAAAGGTTTTTTATGAAAATGATACGATGAGGAGTGGTTGTCATGAAATTGATCGTGGCCATCGTTGACGACATGGATATTCATGCTTTATTGGATACGCTCTCTGAAAACGGGTTTCAGGCAACGAAACTCTCCAGCAGCGGCGGATTTCTGAAACGGGGCAACACCACTCTGCTGATTGGCGTTGAAAATGACAAAAAAGACGAAGCCCTCGCGGTAATCAAAAAAGTATGCAAACCCCGCAAACAAATGATCCCTATGTCGCCTATGCTGGCGGCCGAGGACGCCATCATCCCGGTGGATGTGATGGTCCGCATGGGCGGTGCCACCGTTTTTGTGGTGGATGTTGAACAGCATATGAAAATCTGAGAAAGGCCCGGCGGTCTTTTGCAAACCCAATGAAAGGCAGGCCATGGCATGAAGCTTATCGGAAGACTGGCTGACGGCCAGTTGGCCCATGCGTACATATTGAGCGGAAGTTCGATGGAAGTCTTGGAGACGGCGGCTTTGCACCTGGCGCAGCGGGTCAATTGCCTGGAGACGGACCCGGACAAGCGACCCTGCGGCCAATGCAGCGCTTGCCGGCGTCTTCAGCAAGGTCTATGCGGCGACTGGTTCCGGCTGGAACCCCAGGGCGCTTCCCGGACGCTTCGGATCGAACAGATCCGGCAGCTCCAGACCGACATTGCGGGAAGGCCCGCTGAGGGCAGAATGAAGGTGGCTTTGCTGCAGGAAGCCCACCGGATGAACGAGCAGAGTCAGAACTGTCTGCTGAAGACCTTGGAGGAGCCGCCGGAAAATACCTTGCTGCTGCTGCTCACCGACAAGCCCCAGGGACTGTTGCCGACGATCCTTTCCCGTTGCCAGAGGCTTACCTTCCAAGGCGCGCAGATTCTGCCGCCAACCGAGGATTTTGAGCTGGCGGCGCAGGCCGTGGACACCATCCGACGGACTGGCTACGAGGGCGTCTTTGACATGGCGGCGTTCGTGGATCAGAGCCGCAAGAAGAGACTGTCTTATTTTTTTAGCGCCCTGGAGATCATGCTGAGGGACGGTATGCTGCATTCCCTTAGCCGGGAGGTCCTCCAGGGAGCACCTGGCCCCCTGGAGGACCTGCTGCTGACGCCTGCGGGCATGCGGCTGGAAGGTTCTTCGGAGGCATGCCGCCGCGGTCTGGAGGTCCTGTGGGAAACCGCTTATTGGCTTGAACGGAATGTCAGCAGCGCCTTGCTTCTGGAAAACCTCTTCATGGAGGTCTGGAAGCTGGATATTAATTACAGGAAAACATAAACAAAACGTTCATATTGAACGGTCATGAAAGGAGGACGCCCTTTTGGTAGAAGTAGTGGGTGTTCGGTTTAAATCATCAGGGAAAATATATTATTTTGATCCATGCGGATTGGCCATAGAGGCGGGGACGGATGTCATTGTGGAAACGGCCCGCGGTTTGGAGTACGGCAAAGCGGTGGTGGGCAACCGCCAGGTAGAGACGTCAAAGGTGGTGCAGCCCTTGAAGAAAGTCCTGCGCATTGCCACGCCGGAGGACCATGCGAAAATGCAGTCCAGCCAGGAGAAAGAAGAAAGCGCCAAACGGATCTGCCTCGAGAAGATCACCGAGCGGCAGCTGCCCATGAAGCTGGTGGGCGTGGATTATTCCTTTGACGGGAGCAAAGTTCTGTTCTACTTCACGGCGGAAGGACGGGTCGATTTCAGAGAACTCGTCAAAGACTTGGCCTCAGTCTTCAAAACCAGAATCGAGCTGCGGCAGATCGGCGTTCGTGATGAGGCCAAAATGCTGGGCGGCCTGGGATCCTGTGGCAGGGAGCTTTGCTGTGCCTCCTTCCTGGGGGACTTTGAACCGGTTTCGATCCGGATGGCCAAAGACCAGAACCTGTCCCTGAATCCCACCAAGATTTCTGGAATCTGCGGCAGACTGATGTGCTGCCTCAAATATGAAAGCTATGGGTATGAGTGCAGCAAGAAATGCAAAGGCGACAAGGCGGCCAAGGGTGGGGAAGCCCAGCCGGCCAAGACGGCCCCGCAAGCTCCGCGTTTGGAAGAGAAACCTTTGCTGCCGGGCGAGGTTCCGTCGACGGAAGCCGCCATCATGACCGGCGAGTGCATTGAAAAGGCAATAGAAAAAGAGGAGATCGAATAAGCATGTCTCTTTCTGAAAGGCTGAACCGAATTGAAAAGAACCAGAAACTCATCCTTGAGGAACTGTCTGCAGCCCGGCTGGATGCGCTGGCCCTGGAAGAGGAGAACCAGCGGCTGAGACGCCAGCTTTGTCAGGTGGGGGATGGAGATATCGATCAGGTGGCAGCCAATGCCTTGCGGATCCAGCAAACGGCCCAGGCCAACCTGGAGAAGCTGTATCAGGAAAATTTTCATATCTGCCATTTGTTTTTCGGGCAGCAGCGCAGCGGCGAATGCTTATTCTGCCGCAGTTTTCTTGAACATTAAAACCGCGGCGGCCCGGCGGCGGGCCCCATGACAAGAGAGGATCCGCAGGAATGTCAGCATCAGGCACCTTATACGTTATTGGGACACCGATCGGCAACCTGGAGGACATCACCCTCCGGGCCCTTCGCATTTTAAAGACCGTCGATTGCATCGCGGCAGAGGACACCCGGCACTCCGGCCTTCTGCTGCATTATTATGGCATCAAAAAGCCGATGGTCAGTTATTTTGAACACAATAAAAAAAGCCGTGAGCCCCAGATCATCGAATGGCTGCTTTCCGGAAAGAGCGTCGGTCTGGTCACGGACGCAGGGATGCCCGGGATATCCGATCCGGGCAGCGCTCTGATCGAAGCCTGCATCGCCGCCGGGATCCCTGTCACGGTTATCCCCGGGCCGACAGCCCTGATCACAGCTCTGGCGGCCTCCGGCCTTGACACTGCCGGATTCGCTTTCGGCGGCTTCATGCCGCGGGAAAATAAACCGCGGAAACAATGGCTGGCCGCTTATGGAGAATTCCGGAAAACCGTGGTTTTTTACGAAAGCCCCCGCCGCCTGCTGGAGACGTTGACTGAAATTCTGGGATCCTGGGGGGATCGGCGCTGCTGCGTCGCCCGGGAGCTTACAAAACAGCACGAGGAATTCATCCGGGGCACGCTTTCTGAAGTCCTTGCGGAGCTTGGCGGACGGGACCGTGTCAAAGGAGAGATCGTGGTGGCCGTTGCCGGCGCCGACACCCTTGTCCGGCCTTCGGAGACTTGGGAGGAAGCGGACCTGATGGATCTGCTGAAAGAACGTCTGGATCAGGGGCTGAGCAAGAAAGAAGCCAGCCAGTCGGTGGCGGAAGCCACAGGACGGTCCAAAAGGGAGCTTTACAATCTGCTGGTCCGGGAGGCCCGGCCATGAGGCCCCTGCCTCCTCGAAAACGAGAAAAAATAAAAACTCCCTTTGCGGAAACAAAAGGAGTTTTTGATGCATCGATCAAGGGAACGGCTCCCTGAGGAGAAGGGGATGGGGTCAGTTGGCGGCCTGGGCGGAGCTACTCAGCGCCATCGCGCATTCCTTGCATACGAGTTTGTTGTGGAAATGCTGGATATTGTTGGCGCTGCCACAGAAGATACAGGCAGGTTCGTACTTTTTGAGGATGATTTTATCTTCATCCACATAAATCTCTAATGCGTCCTTCAGGTCGATCCCCAAAGTGCGGCGCAATTCGATGGGTATGACAACACGCCCCAGTTCGTCGACTTTTCTCACAATGCCTGTGGATTTCATAATGATGCTCCTTTCTTCGAAGAAATAAGAAGGAATCCGGAACTGAGTAAAGAATAACATAATTTCCAATAAAAGTCAATCGAATACGGCCCTTTCCGGGCCCTGGCGTGGTTGCCGCCAGCGTCTGGACGGTCAAAATACAGGAGGAAGCACGATGGATAAAAAGCATTTTTACATTACGACCCCGATCTATTACCCCAGCGCCAAAGCCCATATCGGGCATGGCTTGACCACGGTGATGGCCGATGCCATGACCCGTTTCAAAAAGATGCAGGGCTATGAGACCCGCTTTTTGACCGGGATGGATGAACATGGTCAGAAGGTGGAAAAGGCTGCGCTGGCTGCCGGCAAGACACCCCAGCAGCATGTGGATGATATGGCCGAAATGTGGAGCAGCCTCTGGAAAAAGCTCATGGTGGAGAATGATGATTTCATCCGGACCACGGAACACCGACATACAGAAGCGGCCCAGGCGCTTTTCAAGAAGATCTACGATAAGGGAGATATCTATTTATCCAAATACCAAGGCTGGTATTGCGTCTCCTGTGAAACCTTTTTCACTGAGCGGCAGGTGGGGGAAGCGCACCTTTGTCCCGACTGCGGCAAGATGGTGGAAACGGTGGAGGAAGAGAGTTATTTCTTCAGAATGTCCAAATATCAGGACCGCTTGCTGGAATACATCGAAGCCCATCCCGATTTTATCCAGCCGGTCTCCCGCCGCAATGAAATGATCAACTTCATCAAAGGGGGTCTGGAGGACCTGAGTGTGTCCCGCACCACCTTCGGCTGGGGCATTCCGGTCCCGATCAATTCCAAACACGTGATCTATGTTTGGTTTGACGCCCTGATCAACTACATTTCCGCTTTGGGGTACGGAACGACCCAGGATGCGCTGTATCAGAAGTTCTGGCCTGCGGACATCCATCTGATGGCAAAGGACATCATTCGTTTCCATACGGTGATCTGGCCCATCATTCTGATGGCTGCCGATATTCCCTTGCCAAAGCAGATATTCGGCCATGGCTGGGTCTTGCTGGACACCGGAAAGATGTCCAAATCCAAAGGCAATGTGGTGGATCCGGTGGTCCTGATCGAGAAATACGGCACCGCCGCCGTTCGCTACTTCCTGTTGCGGGATATTCCCAGCGGCCAGGACGGCTATTATTCCGAAGCGGCGCTGGTGCAGCGGATCAACATCGATTTGGCCAATGACTATGGCAACCTGGTTTCAAGGACGGTGGCCATGGTGGAAAAATATTTCGGCGGCGCGGTGCCGTCCTGCGGTGCCCTGACGCCCCTGGAGGAGGAGCTGCGAGCCATAGCCAAAACGGCCGCGGAAGAAGCGGCCTGCTGTATGGAGAAACTGGATTTCCCCAATGCCTTGTCCGCTGTCTTCAAATTGATCGGCCGGGCCAACAAGTACATCGACGAGACAGCCCCCTGGACGCTGGCCAAGGACCCTGCTGAGAAGGAACGGCTGGGCACAGTGATGTATCATTTGATGGAATCGGTCCGGATCGCCACCTTGCTGATCAGCCCGGCCATGCCGGATATTCCCGCCAAGGTCTGGGCTCAGACCGGCCACCAGGCTGCGGAGAATTGCCTGTGGGAACATGCGGCTTGGGGCGGCACGAAGGCCGGGCAGCCGGTCAAAAAAGGGGAGAGCTTATTTCCCAGAATCGAATGGAAGGAAGAAGCTGAAACGCCTGCCCCGCAGCCAGTTGCTGTGCCTGCGGCGGAAAAAGAACCGGCCGCCAAAGCGGAACCGGCGGAAACCCAGGCTCTGATCGATTATGAGGATTTTGCCAAATTGGACTTGCGGGTCGCCCGGGTCCTGTCCTGTGAAAAGGTCGAGAAGGCGGACAAGCTGCTGAAGCTGGAAGTCCAGGTCGGAGAGGAACGCCGGACCATCGTGGCCGGGGTCGCCAAGTACTACACGCCCGAACAGATGGTCGGCCGGAAAATCGTCATTGTGGCCAATCTGAAGCCTGCCAAGCTGCGAGGCATCGAATCCCAGGGCATGCTTCTGGCTGCCTCAGGGGATGACATGCTGGAAGTGATCACCCTGCAGAGCGAGGTGCCGGCGGGCGGCAAGGTGAAATAACCCCGGCAGCCCTTCGGCGGCAGACGGAATCATGAAGAAAAGGAAGATAACCCATGTTTTTTGATACCCATGCCCATGTGGATGACGAACAATTTTCTGAAGACCGGGAAGCGGTCCTCCAAAGGGCTTTGCAGCAGGGCGTCACTCGCATCGTCAACATCGGGTGCAGCCGAGAGGCAGCCCTGAACACCCTTGCGCTGGCGGACCGGTATAATTTTATTTACGGCACGGTTGGGCTCCATCCCCACGATGCGAAGGATTTTGACGCTGCCTTTCTCGAGGACCTCCGCCGTTGGGCCAGACACCCGAAAATCATAGCCATTGGAGAAATCGGTCTGGATTATTATTATGACCTTTCTCCGAGAGAGGTTCAGCGGGAGGTGTTCCGCCAGCAGATTCGCCTGGCGCGGGAGCTGGACCTGCCCATTACGATCCACGACCGGGAGGCCCACCAGGACATTTTTGACATCTTAACGGAAGAGAAAGGCTGGGAGACCCGGGGGATCTTCCATTGCTATTCCGGCAGCGAGGAAATGGCCCGGGAGATTGTGAAGCGCGGCTTTTATATCTCTTTTTCCGGAGCGGTCACCTTCAAGAATGCCGCCAAGCTGAAAAAGACAGCGCAGAGCATTCCATTGGAACGGATCCTGATCGAGACAGACTGCCCCTATCTTTCGCCGGTGCCATACCGGGGTAAACGCAATGAACCAGCCTATGTGGTCAAAACGGCGGAAGCCATCGCGGAGCTCAGAGGCTTGAGCCTTGAGGAGATCGCCAAGGCCACCTGGGCCAACGGCTGCCGGGCATACCGGCTGGATACCCAGCCGGAATAATTGTTTTTAAAAATTTTGAAAGGACCCCTCATGAAAGGACAAAATCTACCGATAATAAAAGAAGTCATTGTTGTTGAAGGGAAAGATGACGTGGCGGCCGTGAAGCGCGCCTGCCAGGCTCAAACCATCATCACGAGGGGCTTGGGTATTTCCCGGGAAATCATCGACTCGATCCGCAAAGCCCAGTCGCGATGCGGCGTGATCGTTCTGACGGATCCGGACGGGCCCGGTGAGAAGATCCGTACCCGCATCCAGCAGGCTGTGCCCGAATGCAAGCATGCGTACATTTACCGGGATCGAAAGGCGGCCCGTCAGCCGGTGGGTGTGGAGTATGCTGCGCCGGAAGCCATTCTGGCGGCCCTTGACGCGGCCAAAGCGACGGTCCAGAGTCCATCGCAGGCTGCATTTTCGATGATGGATATGATTGAGTGGAGGCTGGCTGGCGGCACCCAGGCCCAGGTGCGACGGGACCGTTTGGGGAAATGGCTGGGCATGGGCCAGACCAACGCCAAACAATTTCTCAAACGTCTGAACGGCTACGGCATCACCCCGGAAGAACTGTTGGAAGGGCTTCGGCGATTGGACATGCCGGACCGGATGGACGGACAGAAAGGAAACGACATTGAATCCTAAAGACCAGACCGTTCTGGACCTGTTGAAAGCCAGAAAGTTTAAATTCAAGCGGCAGATGGGGCAAAATTTCATATTCAATCGCTGGATCTTAAATCAAATCGCAGACTATGCGGATATCCAGCCCGGAGAAAGTGTGGTCGAAGTGGGCGCCGGCGCCGGGACCCTGACGGAGGTTTTGGCTGAACGGGGCGCCAAGGTGCTGGCCCTGGAATTGGACCGCAGTCTGATGCCGGTTTTGCAGATGCGGCTCAAAGAATTTGACTCCGTCCAGCTCCTGCAAGGCGATGTGATGGCTATGGACCTGGATCAGGTCACCTGCCAGATGGGCCTTGATTGGCCCTACAAGATCGTCTCCAATCTGCCGTACCAGATTTCGACGCCCTTTTTGACGATGGTGTTTCGCCAACTGAAAGGGGTATCGGAGGGGGTGATCATGGTGCAAAAGGAAGTCGCGCTGAAAGTCATTGCTCAGCCCGGCACTGAGCACTATGGCATGCTTTCCCTGGGAGCTGCCTGGTTCGGCTATGCGGAAATCATCTGCGAGCTGGAGCCTGAGTACTTCACGCCAGCGCCGCCGGTGGACTCCGCCGTCTTGAAAATCAAGCGTTTGCCCAATCGGCTTGGTGTGGAAGATCGGGCTTTGTGGACCTTGATCCGCGGCGTGATGAACCAGCGCCGGAAAAACCTGCTGAACGGCTTGAAATCCCTGGGCGGATTCGTGCCCAGAACCGGAGACTCCTGGCCCGAAGTGCTGGAACAGGCTGGAATCTCAGGACAGGTTCGAGGCGAGACCCTGTCCCTGGAACAATTTGCCGCCATCGTCCGGATGGCTGGATTTGCCGAAGAAGTCCAGAGTGCGGAGGCCTGAAGTCGAGCCTGGTAACATTTTAAAATATACGAGCCAATCCATCAGCGGCCGAAAGGAAGGAATCCGATGCAGACGATATCCGGAAGCAAAGCAATGCTGGAGCATTTCAAACAGGTGGCGCCTTTCTTTTCCTATGTAACTGAAGAAGACCTGGGGATTTTCGTGTATGACCGGGAAAAACTGATGGTCTATGTTCCCTCATCCAAAATCAACCTCGGACTGCAAGCCGGCATGCCGGTGCGGGAGGGCGCGATGCCGGACAAATGCATGAGGTCCGGGCAACGTCTGGTTACCCTGATCACAGCTGAAAAATCCAGGACGAAGGTTCCCTATATCAGTGTAGCGACCCCGGTCACCGAAGGAAGCCATGTGATCGGCTGCATCATCACCAACCAGACCTTGGATACCTATTATAAAATCGCCCAATCCGCCCAGACCCTGCAGGCCTCTTCGGAAGAACTGATCGCCGCCATGCAGTGCGTGGAACAAAATGCCCAGGACCTTGAAAAAAGCGCCGTGACGCTGAGCGAACTGGAGAAGTCACTGCAGCATAACATCAAAAGCAGCTCGGAAATCGTGACCTTTGTCCAGAGCCTGTCCCGACAGACCAACCTGCTGGGCATCAACGCAGCCATCGAGGCAGCCCGCGCAGGAGAAGCAGGCCGCGGATTCAGCGTGGTGGCCAATGAGATTCGCAACATGGCCCGAAGCAGCAGCAGCTCCGTCGAGAACATCACGGACAACCTCAACAACATCCAGAGTCAAATCGGTCAGCTCTCCGAGTTTTCGAAGCATGTGGAGGGCAATATCGCGGAGCAGAGCAGCCAGATCCTGGAGATCCAAAGCGCGGTGGATGCCCTGAACAGCATCATCACCAACCTTCTGGAGATTTCGGGGAGCATGTATCAGATTACAGATATGGTCTGATTCCCGCAGACACGTCCATATTGCGCAGCACCCTGATTGACTGAACATGATGTGTTGAGTGAACAGGGTGTTTTTTTATCCGGAACAAGGCCGCGCAATCATAAGCAAAAGCCTATGATTGCGCGGCCTTGTTCCGGTGGCAGGTTATTGCGTCCAATTCCGGAAAAAGCTATAATGGATAATCGAGATAATCAGTATCTTTTTTTAAGAAGCTGCAATCAA
>CALMWJ010000110.1 GCA_937873525.1 uncultured Peptococcaceae bacterium
CGTGCCAATTTTAATGGTAATGCCCTGGTTCTGGTCTTTGATGCTGGACAGCATCAATTCCTGCATGATCTGATGCTCCTCCAGCAAGGCGAGGACGTCCCTGACCTTGTCGATGCTGCGGAATTCCGGCTGATTCATGATGTTCAGGGCGCCGCTCAAATACATCTTGTGCTCATATTCCACCGTCAGCGCTTCTTCCACCGAATCCAAAATGTCCTTCAGCAGCGTCACCTGGCTGTCCCAAGCCGAACGGATGCTTTGCAAGGTGCTTTTCCGCCATTGTTCCACCGTCAGACCGCAAAGGGCCTTGCTCAGCATGCCGGAGACCTCTTCCAGCTGCCGGCGATCCAATGCCGCCGGCATTTCCAGAACGCGATGCTCCACATGGCCGTTGTCCAGGACAAGGATCAGGACCAGCTTGTTTTCCGCCAGGGGAAGAATCTGGATATGAGTCAGTACATTCTGGCTGTAAGAAGGCGCCATCAGCATGGCGGTATAGTTGGTCATTTGAGACAGCAGCCGGACTGCCCCCTGAACCAGGGTTTCCGTGGCCTGGATCTGGTTGGCCAGGGCACTCCGGATGTGGTTCCGGGCGTCCCGGGTCACGCTCTGGCGCGACATCAGGAAATCCACATAATAACGATAGCCGATCTGGGACGGCACGCGACCGGCGGAGGTGTGGGGCTGTTCGATCAATCCCATATCCTCCAGATCCGCCATTTCATTGCGGACCGTGGCCGCACTGACGCCCAGGTCGTATTTTTTGGAGATCGTCCGGGATCCCACAGGCTCCGCTGTGGCAATGTAATCCAGGATGATGGCTTCCAAGACTCTTTTTTTGCGATCTTCCATCTCCATAGGATCACCTCCTGCATGAATCCTCGGGTCCTCTGTGCCTCATTGTTAGCACTCTCATGTTTCGAGTGCTAAGCTTTATATTCATAAATGTACCACCCCTCAAAGCGGTTGTCAATAGATTATCCCTTCGAATGTCAAGGATAGTCAAATTATTTTTTATAACCTCCAGCCTCGATGAAAACCCTTGCTATCAAAAGAAATCCACCAGGATCTCATTGCTCTGGAGCAGGCCTTCCAGAGTCAGCCGGAGGGACTTTGCATCCATCTCCATCATCCCCGTGGCCACGTGCTTTTGGATCACCGCGCCGAAGTCCTCTTCCAGGGTCCGGCCGAAGCATTCCCGGTAGTCCCGTTGATGCACCCCCTCCGTCATCCGAAGGCCCAGGAAAAGCATCTCTTTCTTCTGCATTTCCCGGTCGATGGTTTCCTCAAAGGCCCGGGGAACCAGGTTGCGCTTGATCATCCGGGTGTACAGCAGGAGATCCTTATGATTGGTATAGCGAACATGGTTGATGTAACCGGAGGCCCCGGCCCCCATGCCCGCGTATTCCTTGTTCTTCCAATATAAGGTGTTGTGGCGGCTTTCCCGGCCGGGCTTGGCAAAGTTGCTGATTTCATAATGGACATAGCCTGCCGCCAAAAGGCGCTCCCGGGCCAGGAGGTATTGCTGCCGTGCCGTCTCCTCGTCCACGGTATGGACTTCGCCGCGAGCCGCTTGCTCCGCCAGGGGGGTTCCCGGTTCAAGGTTGAGCTGGTACAGGGACAAATGCTCCGGCTCCAGGGCAATCGCCAGCTCCAGCGTCTGGCGCCAATGGTCGAGGGTCTGGTCCTGCAGCCCGTACATCAGGTCCAGACTGAGGTTTTCAAAGCCCAGACGGCGGGCCATTTCCCAGCTTTCATAGACCGCCCGGACATCATGGCTGCGGCCCAGCCATCTTAAATAGAAAGGATCAAAGCTTTGAACCCCTAATGACAGGCGGTCACAGCCATGATCCCGTAAGATTTTCAGTTTTTCTTCAGTCAGGGTCCCGGGATTGGCTTCCACAGTGAATTCCTGCAGGTTTCTTGGCTTCAGGCGTTCCATCAAACCCTCCAGGAGCCGTTCCAGATGTTGATCCACCAGAACGGTGGGCGTTCCGCCGCCGATGTAGAGGGTCTCAATGTTCCAG
>CALMWJ010000111.1 GCA_937873525.1 uncultured Peptococcaceae bacterium
TGAAGAATCCGAAAGTCTGGATTCCACCCATCTTGGCCGGCATGGTGACCGGACCGATCGCGACGGTTTTCTTCAAAATGCAGCAAAATGGCGCTCCGGTTGCCTCCGGGATGGGCACCTGCGGCTTTGTCGGCCAAATCGGCGTCTACACCGGATGGCTCAATGACATCCAAGCCGGCACCAAAGCGGCCATCACCGGCATGGACTGGCTGGGACTGATCTTGATTTGCTTCGTTCTTCCCGCCATCCTGACCTGGCTGTTTGCGATCCCCCTGCGTAAAATGGGGTGGATCAAACCCGGCGACCTGAAACTGGATATTTAATCAACAACACCATTACACAACGCATTCAAAACGCACTTCAACTCAAACATCCAACGGAAAACAAACTCTATTGGAAAATCATTCATCCCAAGGTAAAACGATGAAGAGTCCGGTGCCGTGAGGGCCGGCACCGGACCCTTCAAATCTCACCAGAAAGGTGCACATACGATGAATCTTATTGAAAAATATTTAGCCGCTGCAGCAGGGGAAAAGGAAGTCAAACCCGGTATGGATATCCGCGCGGCCGTCAGCTACGTTGCAGCGCATGACGTCACTGCACCCATTGCAATTCGACAGTTTGAGGAGATTGGTGTTGATTCGGTTTTTGATCCGGAAAAGGTTTTGCTGATCGTGGACCATATTTATCCCGCAGCAACCGAAAAAGCGCGCAAGAGCGTTTGGGAAATGGATGACTTTTCAAAAAAATACGGCGTTAAGCTGTATAAAAGCGGACAGGGCGTTATTCATCAGCTGATGTATGAAAACCATAAAGCGAACCCCGGCGACATCATTGTGATCGCAGATTCCCATACCTGCACCAGCGGTGGTTACGGCGTCATCGGCATCGGCGTCGGTTCCACTGAAATGGCCGCGGCCATGGCCACAGGGAAACTGGATCTGGAAGTGCCGCAGGTGGTCCAGGTTTATCTGACCGGAAAATTGAAATCAAATGTGTTCGGCAAAGATTTGATCCTGCAATTGGGAGAAATCTTCGGGACGGACTACTTAACTGATAAAGGGCTGCTTCTCACGGGACCTGGTATTGAGCATTTATCAACCGAAGAGCGGATGACCGTTTGTAATATGGGTACGGAACTGGGTAGTATGATCACCTTGTTCGGAACTCAGGAACGGGAAGCCGATGTGGAGGAAACCCGGGAGATCGACCTCTCTTCTCTGGAGCCAAAACTGTCAAAACCTTTTTCCCCGGTGAACGTTTCTAATGTCAGCGAGCTGGCGGGCACGCCCGTGACCCAGGTGGTGGTGGGCAGCTGTACCAACGGCCGGCTCAACGATATGGAACAGGTGGTGAAACAGCTGAGCAAGCAGCCGGTCCATCCGGATGTGAACATGCTGGTGGTCCCCTCCTCCAAAACCGTTCTGGCGGCCATGGAGGAGAGAGGCTGGACCAAAATCATCAGGGACGCCGGCGCGACGGTTCTGAACCCCGGCTGCGGCCCTTGTTTTGGAGCCCATGAAGGTCTTGTCAGTGAACGGGATCTGGTGATCTCCACCACCAATCGGAATTTTCCCGGAAGAATGGGCAGCATCAAAGGCCAAATTTACCTGGCGTCGCCGGCAACCGCCGCCGCCAGCGCGGTGGCAGGAAAGATCACAGTTCCTGCTGAAGAATAGGAGGTTGTCGTATGGATAAAATCAAAGGAAGGGTCTTTGTCCTCGGCGATGATGTGGACACGGACCAGATCCTGCCCGGCTATGCCATGGCGGAGCCTTTCGACCAATTGGGCAAATATGCCATGGCCGGGGCTCCGGGCTTGGATTTTGCGAAACGGGTCCAGGCAGGGGATATTTTGGTGGCTGGCCGGAATTTTGGCTGTGGCTCATCCAGAGAGCAGGCCCCCCACGCTCTGAAAATGGCAGGTGTCAGCATGGTGGTGGCAAAATCCTTTGCCAGGATCTTCCGCAGGAACGCCATCAACATCGGTTTGCCGGTTTATATCGCAGACATCGCCGGTTTGTTGA
>CALMWJ010000112.1 GCA_937873525.1 uncultured Peptococcaceae bacterium
GAGCTTTAGAAATGCTCGTTAATGCAAATTCATTATACTAGGGGACGGAGCAACCCGGATAAACCTAAGCGCTGCGACGAAAAAAGACATTTCAAAGGGGGCTCTCTGACGAATCATCGCACAGCAAAACCAACACCTTTCTCTGTGTAAAGCGGATGATTTCATTCAACACGATCCGGCGGGCTTGCTTTACAACAAGAAGTTTTTGGAATATTATAAAAATACAAATGAAAGCGAACATGCATTGCGTATCATTGCTTACAGGAGGCGAGATGTATGGGTAAAATCATTAATGGCTATATTATGCCCCATCCCCCCATTATTGTTCCGGGCGTTGGCAAGGGCAGAGAGCTTGAGGCCCTTCCAACCCTGAATGGGATCAAACAGGCGGTAAAAGATATTGCTGCTGACCGGCCAACGACGATCATCTTGTCTTCCCCCCACGCGCCTTGTTTTTCAGACCATGCCTACTTATCCGAAGCGCCGCGTTTATCAGGAAGTCTGGCAAATTTTGATTATCCTGAGTCAAAGCTTGATTTTGAGAACAATCTGGAATTGGTTGCTGCCATTACGGAACATGCACGTCTGGCCGGAATCAGCGCCGGCGGCCTGAGCAACCGGGTCAAGGAAGAGTACGGCATCGCGGATTCACTGGATCATGGCGCCATGGTGCCCTTGTATTTCATAGCCCAGGTCATAGAAAACGTCAAACTGGTCCATATTGCCACGCCGTTCTTATCCCATAGCGATTTGTATAAATTAGGGAAAAGTATTGCTGCCGCCGTTGCCGCGACTGATGAACAGGTTGTCTATGTCGCCAGCGCCGATCTGTCTCACCGCCTCACAAGGGGAGCTCCCGCAGGCTACCATCCCCAGGGGCGCGTCTACGATGAAGCGCTGATCCAATTGCTGAAGGCCGCCGATGTGTCCGGGATTCTTAACATTGACCCTTCTTTTATGGAAACGGCGGGCGAATGCGGGACCCGATCGATCATGATGTTGCTGGGTGCAATGGATGGACAGAGGATCGAAACCGAAATTTACTCCTATGAGGGGCCTTTCGGAGTCGGTTATCTGGTGGCTAAGGTCCATCCCCTGGGAATGGACCCGGATTCGGATGTGCTGGGGACCCATTACAAAAACAAAATTGTCACTATGGAGCAGCTTCGCCGCGACGAAAGCGATTGCGTCAGGCTTGCCCGCCAAACCCTGGAAACCTATATCCGCGAAAACCGGAAAATGGCCATGCCCCAATGGATTCCCCAGGAGCTTCTCGAAAGGCAGGCCGGTGTGTTCGTGTCTCTCAAAAAAGACGGCAAACTGAGAGGCTGTATCGGTACGATTGGTCCAACGCAAAATAACATCGCCTTGGAAATCACCCACAATGCCATCAGTGCCGGAATCCATGACCCGCGTTTCGAAGCGGTCAGGGAAGAAGAACTTCCGGAGTTGGCCTATTCTGTGGATATCCTTGGGAAGCCGGAAAAAATCGACACGATGGCTGAACTGGATCCAAAGCGCTATGGGGTCATCGTCTCCCAGGGCAACCGCCGCGGATTGCTTCTGCCAAATCTGGAAGGCATCAACACACCGGAACAACAGGTGGAAATCGCTTTGCAGAAAGCGGGCATCGGACGTTTGGAGGACTTTGAAATGGAACGTTTCGAAGTGGTGCGCTACCATTAGTTGAAAGAAATTAAAACATTTAAAAACAATATTTTCACGCGAAAAAGTATTGACAGAAAATTCGGTTTATTGTATAGTATATTTACCCTCAGAAATGGCTTGAAAACCAAAGTACGAGGACCCCAAAAACCGGAAGTAACAGGAATTCCATAGACTGCATCAGCGGTTTAGGTTCTTGAAGCGAAAAGCCTGATGAAAAGGAAGCAAATGAAAGTTTGAAAACCTCTCAAAAGGAAAAACCGGCGATTCCGACCAACAATAGAAATATTGGAAAATCGGATAAGGGGAAAAATAGAAAGGAGGAGTACGCATTTTGCAGTACGACCTCGAGTGATGGGCAGGGAGAATTCCGAAAGGGATCAGTACCTGTCCATCACTAGTTTAAATATTTGTGGGAGGCGAAATATATGGCGCGAATGTTCCTGGTCACAGGTGCCTGCGGCCATCTGGGCAATATTCTGGTCCGATCGCTGACCGAACGGGGCGAAACCGTCCGTTGCCTGGCGATGCCCGCCGAAAGCATCGAGCCGATCCGTGACTTGCCGGTGGAGCTCTTCCGGGGCGATGTCTGTGACATCGATTCTCTGGAAGCCTTCTTCAGGGTGCCCGAAACCGCTGAAGCTTTCGTCATCCATGCAGCGGGCATCGTTTCGATTGCTTCAAGACATCCGAAGAGGGTCTATGAAGTCAATGTCGGCGGCACAAAAAACATCCTCCGGCTGTGCCTCAGGAACAAGATCAGCCGTTTGGTTTATGTCAGCTCGGTCCATGCAATTCCGGAAAAAGCAAAGGGTGAAATTATATCGGAAATCACCGCTTTCTCACCAGACGGTGTGGAAGGCGTTTACGCCAAATCCAAAGCGGAAGCGACCCGTCTGGTCCTGGACAGTGTGCGGCAGGGGCTGAATGCGGTGGTGGTGCAGCCCTCTGGGATCGTCGGGCCAGGTGATTACGGGCATGGTCACGTGACCCAGCTGTTTCTGGATTACTTAGAGGGAAGATTTAAGGCGATCATTGAAGGAGGCTATGACTTTGCGGATGTCCGGGATGTTGCAGAGGGAATCATTGCGGCCGCGGAAATCGGAGGTTGCGGCGAATGCTATATATTAGGGAACCGTTATGTGACCGTCAGGGAATTTCTTCAGATTCTGAGCGAGGTCAGCGGCGAGCCGCCTATTCGCTGGGTTCTGCCTGGGATTTTTGCAAAAATGACGGCGCCCCTTTCCGAATTTTACTACAAAATCCTTAAACAGCCGCCACTCTATACACCCTACTCCCTTGCTGTCCTATGCAGTGAAGCCCGGTTCAGTCATCGAAAGGCAGAACAGGAGCTGGGATATCACCCCAGAGAATTTCGCGAGACGGTCCGTGATACCTATCAATGGCTGCTGAGTCACGGCAGAATCCGGAAATGAAAACGAATCAGGCTCAATCAGGGTCGCTTAAAAATATCCGATGGCCATCGGATATTTTTTTTGTATTGGCATCCAACCTTTGATATAATAATGACCGTCTATGAATAATATACAAGGAGGAACTTGAATGAGCGGGGCATCAATTGAGATTTTTGCCACCATGTGCGCCTACATGGCATTGGTTGTCTGTATTGGTATTTATTTTTCCAAGCGAGCCAACGAGAGCACTGAAAACTATTTCTTGGGAGGACGCTCCCTGGGGCCTTGGATCGCTGCTATGAGCGCCGAAGCCTCGGACATGAGCGGCTGGCTTTTAATGGGATTGCCCGGCGTAGCCTATTGGTGCGGCTTGAGTGATGCCATCTGGACAGCCATCGGACTGGGCCTGGGGACCTACCTCAACTGGCTGGTGGTCGCCAAGCGGCTGCGGCAGTACTCCCACATTGCCGGGGACGCCATTACGATCCCGGATTTTTTCAGCAATCGGTTTAAAGAGGAAAACAAGGTCATCATGACCATTGCGGCTTTATTTATTCTGATCTTTTTTACGGTGTATGCTTCCAGCTGTTTTGTGACCTGCGGCAAGCTTTTTAACACCTTGTTTGGCTTCAAATACCAGACCATGATGATTTCTGGCGCGGTATTTGTGATTATCTATACCTTTTTGGGCGGCTTTTTGGCAGAGAGCGCCTCGGACTTCATGCAGAGCATCGTAATGATCATCGCCCTGTGCGCGGTGGTCTTCGGCGGTGTGATCGCTGCCGGTGGTATCGGTGCTGTTATGGAAAACATCCAGGCGATCCCCGGATTTTTCGAATTCTTCGGCATTGCCGTTCCCACCGTGGCGGATGGTGTCCAGCAGCTGGGGGCTGCCGGTGAGCCTCTGTTCGGTGACGCGGGAAAATACGGATTGCTGACAATCATATCCACGATGTCCTGGGGATTGGGTTATTTCGGGATGCCCCAGGTTCTCCTACGCTTCATGGCCATTCGGAAATCTGCTGAGCTAAAAAAATCAAGACGGATTGCAACCACCTGGTGTGTGATTTCATTGCTGGCGGCGGTGGCTATCGGACTGGTCGGCCGTGTCCTATATCCCGCCAGCCTGCTGACCGCCGGGGATGCGGAACGGATCTTTATCGTGCTGTCCCAGAGCCTCTTTCCGCCGGTCTTTGCCGGCTTGGTGATGGCCGGGATCCTTGCGGCGACCATCAGTTCTTCCGACTCCTATCTGCTGATCGCTGCTTCAGCCTTTGCCAAGAATATTTACCAGGGGCTGATCCGGAAAGATGCGACGGATCGTCATGTCATGGTGGTATCCCGCATCATTCTGCTGACCATCGCTTGCATAGGCATGCTGATTGCTTTGGACGAAAACAGCGTCATTTTTACGGTGGTTGCCTTTGCCTGGGCCGGCTTCGGCGCCACCTTCGGACCGATCATGCTGTTTTCCCTGTTCTGGAAAAGGACGACCCGTGCGGGTGCCATCGCCGGCATGGTGACGGGGGGCGGCATGGTCTTTATATGGAAATTGCTGATCAAGCCCCTGGGGGGCGTCTTCGGCATCTATGAATTGATGCCGGCGTTCCTCTGCTCTTGTGCGGCGATCCTTCTGGTTTCGTTCTTGTCGAATCCGCCTTCGCAGGAGATCCAGAAGGAATTCGAAGATGCGAAGTCTTTTGTCTGTTGATGAAGGACCAGCACAATAACCGGCTGCGGACCTCCATGGATCACTAAATCGCAGTTCGAATCACAGAG
>CALMWJ010000113.1 GCA_937873525.1 uncultured Peptococcaceae bacterium
ATGTTGAACTTTTTTTCGTCCAACATTTGGGGTGCATAACAAAGTCCCCGTCCCCAAAAACTAAAGCATTTCCCCAATCAATTCCACTGCCTTATCCAACTGCGGATCCGTCTCGCCGGAATCATCCGCTTCAACGATATGATCCGGGTCGATGCCCGTCCCGTCAATGCAGCGTCCGCTGGGCAGGAGGTATTTCCCCTCCGTCACCCTCAGCCCGCTGCCGGTGAGCAGATTGTAAACATTTTGCACGGAGCCCTTGCCGTAGGTGCGGGTCCCCACAAGAATGCCCGCCTTCCCGTCCTGGATCGCCCCCGACAGAATCTCCGAAGCGCTGGCGCTGCCGCCATTGACCAGAACCACCAGCGGCACCTTGATCTGCCTGGACTCGGTGATTTGGAACGATTCGCTGACGCCGCCTCTCATCACCAATCGGAGAAGTTCCCCGTTGGGCAGAAGCCTGGATGCGATTTTAACCGTCGCATTCACATCCCCGCCGCCATTGTTCCGCAAATCGAGGATCAGGGCCTCGATCTTTTCCTCCTCCAGCTGTGTCAGGACCTCCTCGAACATTTCGGGTGAATTCTGGGCAAAGCTGCCGATGGCAATATAGCCCAGCTTGTGCCCTTGAAGGTAATCCTCTTTGAGAATGCCGCCGATGACCGTTTCCACATTCAGCATGATGCTGCGTTTAACCACGTATTCCTTGTCCTCTTCCCCATCCCGGTGGATCAGCAGGCGCACGGTGGTATCCGGCTCCCCGCGCACCATGGCGATGGCCTGATCCACGGTCAGGTCCTTGATCCAGGCGTCATCCACCTTCAGGATCGCGTCCCCCGGCTTCAGCCCGGCCGCCTTCGCACCGGAGTCTGGTGTGATCTCCCGGATGATCAGACGGTCCTCGCTTTCCTTGGTCCCATCGATGGTCACCCCAATGCCGCCCGTTTGCCCCATATTGTTGAGCATCATCAGCCGGTTGGCTTCCGGATCCAGAAAATAGGTGTGGGAGTCCTTGACCGCTTCCGTGATCCCCGTTGTGGCGCCGTCAATCAAAGCGCCAAGGGTGACCGGCTCCAGGAAGTCCTGCTTCACATGGACCATGACCTCAACAAAGTCCACCACCTGGCGGGGATACAGAAAGGTCACAACGCCCAGCGTTCCCGTAATGAAGACGCAGAAGGCCAGCAGGACCGAACCAACGCCTTTAAGAAGATTTTTCATTCATTCACCGGCCTTCATAATGATTCATTCATTCGTTCTTAAATCAGGCTCGCATGCTCCGTCCCCTCCCATGCGGTGACCGCACGGGAGGGGACGGGGACTTTTTGCGGCCGCCGCAAAAAGTCCCCGTCCCCCCAAAGCTTAATGTTAACTTGGTGAAACGTAGCTCAGAGGCGCCACAGTCTTGCCGTCTTTCATGATCGTGAAATGCAAATGATAGCCCGTGCTCCAGCCTGTGGTGCCCACGCCGCCCACCGGATCCCCCTTCAGCACGATCTGCCCGATGTTCACGCCGATCGTGTTCAAATGGGAATATTGGGTGGACATCCCGCCGCCATGGTCCAGAATCACCGTCTTGCCATAAGCCCCGTTGTTGGCCGCATAAATGACCTTGCCCTTTTCAGAGGCCAGGACCGGCGTATTGACCGGGGCAGGAATGTCGATGCCCGTATGGAAGCTGCGCTTCTTGGTGATGGGATGGATCCGGTAGCCGTAAT
>CALMWJ010000114.1 GCA_937873525.1 uncultured Peptococcaceae bacterium
GTAATGGAGCTGATGTCCACGGCGCGGTTGACAATGACCTTGACCTTATCCTTCTGCTGCAGGGATTCCAGAAGGGTCATGCTCAACCTGGAATTTTTAAGGATCGAAATGTCCAGTCCGGTGACGAATAGCAGCGTGGAAGCGGCTTCGATGGCAGTGATGGTCACATCGGTGAACATCGGGGAAGTGTCGATGATCACATAGTCATAATAGGTTCGCAGCACACCAAGCAGCGCCTGCACCTTTTCAGCAGAAACCAATTCAGCATATTCCGGGCTTTTGGGAGCACACAGGACATGAACGCCGCTGGAATGCACGCTCATATAGCTGCGGATCGCATCGATGGTGGGCGTACCGGCATGCTCCACCAATTCGGTGATGGTATCCATGGGCTCGATGTCCAGAAAGATGTGGGCATCTCCGAACTGAAGGTCCAGGTCCACCAAGGCCACCTTTCTCTGTTGGGATGCCAATTTTACGGCAAGATTGGCAGCGATGGTGGTTTTGCCCAGTCCGCCCTTCGCCCCGAAGACGGTAATGACCCGGGACATCCAGGTGATGTTCTGTTTTGCGTTGAGGGAATTGATGCGGGTGTTTTCGTTGTTATAAACCGATTTTATGTATTCCGCGAATTCCTTTGGATTTTGCGGAAAAGTTGTTACATTGTGGGCGCCCACCTTGATGGCGCTTTGGAGGATCTCCAGGTCCAGATACTCGGCCAGGAGGATGACATGGGTTCTGGGCCGATGCAGAATGATGCGCTCTGTCAGACTTAGCACATCCGGGTCTTCAGCGCCCAGCATCATGATCACCATATCCGGCGAGGTGTTCTCGATCTTATCCAAAGCCCTTGAGCCCCCCGGGGACTCGCCAAGGACCGCGATCTCCTCGTCCTGGATCATGCGGCGCATGGCAGCCAGATTGCTTTCCAATTTGCTGATCAGCAGAACATTGATTTTCATGGTCAAGACTCCTTCGGCCTAATTTGCAAGGATTTGCTCGGCGGTCATACTGGGAAGCTTGGTGATGGTTTCATCCAGAGGTGACCGGAGAACCGCCCGCAGGACACCGGCGTTTTCGGAAAAGCTCAGCTTGAGGGCCTGAGCAGGGGTTGCCTGCAGCGTCAAGGTCATGTACGTGGCATCCTCGATGCCGGTTTTCCCGGCCTCCGACAAGACGGAATCCACCGCCAAGACCGTCAGGTTCTCCGCAATGACCTTCGCCACCTGGGTCCGCTTGTTATCCGCGGTCTCGACCTCATATTGGCCGATGATATCCACATGATTCCCTGGCGTGATCATATAGGAAAGACTGGATACCGCGTCCACTGCGATGCTGATGGCCCGCATTCCCGGCTCCACCGCATAATTCAGGCTGGTTTCCCGGCTCTCGCCTGCCAGGACCAGTTTCGGTGTCAGGATCTGTTCTCCGGCCAGGA
This sequence comes from uncultured Peptococcaceae bacterium, assembly GCA_937873525.1. Classification (GTDB taxonomy): domain Bacteria; phylum Bacillota; class Peptococcia; order DRI-13; family UBA5745; genus UBA5745. Next base: position 1,439 of record CALMWJ010000114.1, read on the forward strand.
TCTCGGTTTTGGCCACCTTCCCAATCACCAGACCGGCATCTGCGATGGCTTCCGCGATGATCGCCTCACTGGGCAGCTTGGTCAGGGTCAGCATATCCTGGGTAATGGGAACATTGGGCGGAATCGTCTTGGCCGCCACAAGCACCTCGGTTTTGGGCGTTTCGCTTGGTTTGCTGAGGGAGGTCAAAAAGGTGATTAGCAGAAACACTGTAACCACGGCTGAAATCAGAGCCAATAGTTTTACTTTCTTCACAGCTGAACCCTCCATGTGGTTTGCCTGGCCGGGCTTATGCGGCAAATGTACTGATTCCAGGCAAGTCCGGTTTCTTCTATATCGTGATCATATATCATG
>CALMWJ010000115.1 GCA_937873525.1 uncultured Peptococcaceae bacterium
TTCAGCGCAGAGAATACTTGGTCTTAAGGCCTGGGAAGGTATGTCGTCGCCAGGAGAAAGCCCTCAAGCATAACGCTTGAGGGCTTTTTCATGTTTCGACTTCCGGCGCATGGATGACCAATTTCTAGAAAGGCAGAAAAAAACAGCGGTCTTTCATTTGATGACGATACGCAGTATACTGAAAATGAGCATATTTCCATTTGTAGCTTTCGACTGAGATCGGTTGCATGCTTGCTTTGGAAAGCATGCTTTTTTTAATGTCAGCAGAGCCTGGCAGAAACCCTATGGAGGGGCTCAGTCAGCAGCTGCTGAAAAATATTTTAAAAAACCGCATGTATACATCATTTATCTGAAGAAGTTGCCTGCCGAAAAGTCGGAAAATTATGAAAAGGACGCCCTAAAGATTGACGCTGCCGCCGAAAAGTATGACATCATAACTTAATACATTGCCAGAAAATAGACAAACACTCATATGTAACGATGTGAGTAAAAAACCATAACCAAGGCTAATAGTCTGGGTTAATGAATTGCGTTCGAGGTTGTGTTAGTCTTTCGCTACAACAAATCAATTCAAGAAACGGTATGGAGCAAAGGAGGAGGATCAACGTGCGAAAATTCATTTCTGTTTTTATGGCGCTTTTTCTTGTCTGGATAAGCCTGACAGGGTTCAAAGCCCAGGAATTGATCCTGGGCGCCGCGGTTTCTCTGATTTTAGCCGCCATTATCAGCCCTAAGACGGTCTATTCATTTGGCAAAAAAGACTTCATGGTTTTGCTGCGATTCATTTTTCTGTATCTGCCTTTATTCTTTGTTAAGCTGATCGAATCCAACATCCAGATGGCGAAAATCGTCCTGAGTCCTAAAATGAACATCAAACCCGGTTTTGTCAGGATCCATACAGATATGAGAAGCGACCTGAGCCGGTTCATTCTGGCGAATTCAATCACTTTGACCCCGGGGACCGTCACCATGGATGTTCTGGAGGACGCCCTGCTGATCCATTGGGTCAATGTGGAGGGCACCCGGGAGAAGGAACACTACGATGCCATTGCCGGTGATTTTGAAAATATGCTGAGGAGGGTCTTCCGATGATGAATCTTGCTTTTTCACTGATTGGCCTGTCCATCGTATTATCTCTTTTTCGTTTGTTTCGGGGGCCTGAAAGTGTTGACCGAATGGTAAGCCTGGACACGGTCAACATGAATGTGATCGGCCTGATTTCTATGCTGACGCTGTACTATCACAATAACCTGTTTATTGATATTGCCATTGCCTATACGGTCCTGGCTTTTCTGGAGACCACGGTACTGGGCCGCTATTTGGAGGGAAAACTATGAGAGAGACGATCGGAACGATCCTTATGGTCATCGGTGGGGTTTTTTATCTGCTTGCAAGCATCGGTCTGATCCGTATGCCTGATGTTTTCAACCGGATCCAAGCCAGCACGAAAGCCACCACCATGGGAAACTTTTCGATATTGCTTGGGGTCGGCCTCTACGATCCGAGCCTATTGGGCAAAGCGCTGCTGATGATTATTTTTATTTCGTTGAAAAGCCCGATCGGCAGCTCTGTGCTGACCCGTGCCGCTTATTTCGGTGGCGCTTACAGGGATCCGAACTCGAAGGATTATATTTCCGGTGAGCCAAACCAAGAAGAAGGAGGCGCAGCCTGATGGAATTTGAAAAAGTCATGATCATGGTATTCAGCCTTTGTATGCTTGCGGTGGCCTGGTTCACGATCGAAGCCCAGGAATACATTGATAATGTTATCGGAGGATCCCTTCTCGGATTGCTGTCCGTGATCGGCTTTATCATCCTGCAGGCGCCGGATGTCGCTATCACCGCAGCGGTTATCGGTTCGGGAATCACCACGGCCATGTTTGTTCTGACGATGATCAAAATCAACAAGACCAGGGCGCGGGGGGGCAAACGATGAAAAAGATTTTTGTGTTGGGACTGATGCTCCTTCTCGTGATCGGGATCTACCAATTGGCGGTTTACGACCCGCTCCACGAACGAACCATGGCCTTCGAAGACCGGGACTCCCAGGCGTACTTGGACCGTTCGGTCAACGGTGATCCGGGAGAGGTGGTCTTCGGCAAATCCACCAACCTGGAGGACGGGGCCGCCAATACGGTGGCGGCCATCGTAGTGGACTACCGTTCCTTTGATACACTGGGTGAGGTGACGGTGCTGTTCATTTCTTCTTTAGGGGTTGCTTTCTTATCGGGCGGTTTCGGCAAAACGATCCGCCTGAAGCATAAGCCGGGTTTTGTGCTTCGCTACGGCGCGCGTTTTGTTTTCGGGATCATTTTAGTTTTCGGAGCCTATATGTTTCTCCATGGCCACATAACGCCCGGCGGCGGTTTTCCCGGTGGTGCCATAATAGCCGCTTCCGCTTTGGTGCTGTCCCTGGCTGGTGAAATATCAGGCGAAAAAATGAAGGCTTTTAAAATCCTTGAAGGCGCTGCCGGCACTTTGTATGTATTGACCGGCATCGTGGGCTTGTATATGGCGGGATTTTTCATGCAAAACGTACTGCCCAGCGGCATCGTCGGACATTTGTTCAGTGCCGGGATCATGCCGCTGATCTATCTCTTGATCGGCTTGAAGGTGGGCAGCGAGCTGACGGGGATCCTGGATTATTTCTTGCGGGAGGAAGTGGAATCATGATGGAATTGCTGAGCTTATCTCTGTTGTTTTTAGGGATCTATGGCTTGGTCACGAAGCACCATATCTTGAAAATGATCGTATCCTTGAACGTCATGGAAACGGGATTGAATCTTTTCATCACGACGCTGGGCTACCAGGAAGGCCAGATCGCGCCGATCTTGTCCAGCCAGTTCCCTTCCAGTGCATTAAACTTCGTCGATCCTTTGCCCCAGTCTCTGGTTTTGACTTCCATCGTGATCGGGGTTGGAACCACGGCGGTGGCTTTGGCCTATGCCATCAAGATTTTTAAGGACCATGGCTGTTTGGACCTTGAAAAAATCGAGGGGAGGTTATGAGCCGATGATGAATTTGAATCCGGTTCTGACCATCGCCCTGCCCTTGATCCTGGCCTTCACCAAAATCATGTACCGCCGAATCGCCAATCTTTTTCTGATTGTCGGGTCCTTGATCAACATCTTTGTAGTGATGTTCCTGAAGGAAGGGCAGTATCTGATGGGTGGTTACAGGCCTCCTTTCGGAATCATTCTCCAGGTCGACACCTATGCCTTATACAGCCTATTGGTCCTGAATGTTTTGTTTGCGGCCCTGATGCTGCTGGTGACCAAAAAAGCGGAAAACCTGACGTCCAGTTCGCTGATTGCTTTGGCAGCCTTGAATGGACTGATCCTTACAGGGGACCTGTTCAATCTTTTTGTCTTTTTGGAAATCGCCACGATTGCTGCCCTGATCCTGGTTTCCTCCATCAAAAAATATCATCAGGCCTTCAATTACATGGTGGCCGGCGCCATCGGCAGCACCTTCTATCTGCTGGGCCTTGGGCTGCTTTATAAACAGTATGGGACGCTGAACATGGCTCGAATGCATGAGCTGATGGCTGCTTCTCCCTCCGGGAGTGCCGTGGCGGTCATCCTGATTTTTATCGGTCTGGCCGTAGAGATCAAGCTGATGCCTTTCAGCAGCTGGGCTGCCGGGGTTCTGAAAAACGCGGACGAATGGATCGGACCCATGATCGGGGCGATTTATGGCGGTGTGATGATGATCGTGGTGGGCCGGCTTTTTACAGACATCTTCGTGATGGACGCCAAGGTGCGGCTGATGCTGAGCCTTCTGACCCTGATCACTCTGGTGGGCGGGGAAGCAGCAGCTTTCCAAAGCCGGAAAGTCCGGGAGGTGCTGCTCTATTCCGGTGTTGCCCAGGCAGGTCTGGAAGCGCTGCTGATCCTGAACGGGTATCCGGCCATTGGCTTTATCCTGGTTTTAAGCAATATGACGGCCAAATATGTGATGTTTCTGCTGGCTGGCTATATGGCGGAAGAAGCTGGCGGCGATGACTTTGACCGGCTGACCGGGGTGTTCCGCAGCAATCCCGTTCATGGATTCGCTTTCACGGTGGCCGGACTGTCTCTGGCGGGACTGCCCTTGTTCTTCGGATTTATTGTGAAGCTCAATCTTTTATACAACCTGATGCTGAGCCATTCCTATTGGCTGCCGGCGCTGATCCTGTCAGCCTCCCTGGTTGAAGGGATATACATGCTGAGAATGATCCTTGGATTATGGCGGCTGCCTGAAGGGCATCGCGGCGGTCTGCAAGTTCGGATCCTTGGAAGCAGCCACAGGAGAAAATATGCAGTCTATACAATTTCAATGGTTCTTAGCCTTGCCTTGATCCTGTTCGGGCTGGCGCCGGATAATGCACTGAGCATTGCCCGGAGAGCACGCGGCGCGGACACGGATGGCAAGCCGCTGGTCCTCATCACGATGAAGGGAGGGATCGGACAATGAATTGGCTGTCACTGATCGTAAGCCTCTTTTTGACAGGGATCGCGGGATACTTCATTGCCCGGATCAAGCCTTCCTTAGGCGCCTGGATCGCTATGGCGGCCTCCTGCGCGGCCCTGCTCCTGGTTCTTTTGGGGGGAGACGCTTTGCCCGGCGGCCCCGCCTGGGGGCTCATCCGTTTTGAAGTGACCCCGCTGGGGTGGTTTTTCAGCCTGCTGATCATCCTGGTGTTCAGTACGAACGGAATCGGCAGTCTGGCTGCGAAGGGCCGGCAGCATCGCGAACCGGTCTATACGATGCTCTACCTATTCGCCTTGGCTGCGTCCCTGGGGGTTTTTGCGGCGGAGAACTGGCTGGCCCTCTTTATTTTCTGGGAAATCGCGGTCTGGTCCTCGACCTTTGCCATTGGCCTGGGCAACGGGCGCAAAGGTTCGGTCTCCTATTTCGGTATGAGCCTGCTGGGCTCGCTGATGATGCTGTTCGCCATTCTGGCCATGGGCAGCGCCTATCAAACCTTCCAGATCCGGGAAGCCCTGACCACGGCGCTGCAGAATCCCGGGCCGGCGCTGATGGTCTTTATCCTGATGCTGGGGTCCTCCATGGTGAAATTGGGCATCATGCCTTTCCACATCTGGATGCCGCCGGCCTATACCGAAGCCCCGGATGAGTTTGCGCCAGCCCTGGCAGGCGGCCTTTCCAAATTGGGTGCCTTCACGGCGTTTCTTGTTTCGGCCTATCTGCCGATCTCCGGCTTTATGGGCGGATCCTGGCGGGTGAAGGGATTGCCGGCTTTGTCTTACGGTTTGGTGCTGCTGGCTTCCGCCAGCATCGTGTTCGGGACGTTGATGGCCATCCGTCAGGAGGATGCCAAAAAGCTTCTGGCCTACTCATCCGCAGCCAACGGCGGATATATCATCATCGGTATTCTGATGGGAACGTCCATGTCGGTCAGCGGCGCCTTGGTCCATTTGCTGGCCCACGCGCTGGCGACCACCACGGCCTTTTCGGTGTTGGCGGTGATCGTCCGGCAGACCGGAACCTCTCGGATGGATGCGCTGGGCGGTCTGGCGCACCGGATGCCTCTGACGTTCCTGGCGTTTCTCACCGCCATTCTATCCTTGGTTGGATTGCCGCCGATGCTGGGCTTTGTGTCCAAATGGCTGATCCTGCAATCCCTGGCTTCCCAAGGCCTGTTCCTGCCGGCGGCAGCGGTGGTTTTTGGCAGCATCGGTTCCATGCTTTATGCCTTCCGGATCCTCAGCACCGTATTTCTCGGACAACTGAAGCCGCGGCATAGAGCCCTTCAGGAATCGTCACCGGGCGTGCTGCTCTCCCTGGCGATATTGTCCGGTGCGACCATGGGTCTGGGTGTCTATCCCTCCGGCCTGATCCAGTACACGGCCAAAATCGAAGCCAGCCTTGGGATGTCCGAGACCGTTCAAACCGCCGGATTATCGATCCGGGGCATCAACGGAAACCTCAATGCGCTGCTGATCATGGGAGCCTTCCTCATTGGAATGGTGATTGCCGGGGCAATATTTTTTAAAGCCCCCCGCTCCAGAAAAGTGGACCTGATGGATACCTACACAGCGGGTGAATTCATCTATTCTCCCGAGCTTTACCACTACGGGACCCAGTTTGCTGCCCCCTTTGAACGCATCTACGAGAAGCTTCCGAGCATCAGCCGGGTTTATGCTGCGCTGGCCAGTCTCACCGATGACCTGGGGAACCTGGTCAAATACCTGTTTTTCAGCCCGATGCCCAGCCGTACGGCGCTCTGGATCTCTGTTGTTACCATTCTATTGATTTGGGGTGAAGTATTATGATTGCATACCAAAGTATCGGGACCGCTCTGGGCATGGCTTTGTTTGCATGGCTGATGCAGACCGGCCTCAGCGGGGTGGACCGGAAGATCACCGCGCGCATCCAGAAACGCCGCGGACCGGTCTGGTACCAGAACTTCCGGGACGTTTTCAAGCTTCTCAACAAGCGTTCGGTGACCCATGGCTGGATTTTTGATCTGGGTTTGCTGATCGCCTTGGCCGGTGCCATCGGGACCGCCATGTTCATGCCGATGGCAGGGATCATTCCCCTTCAGGGCTATGACAATTTTTTTATGATCACCTATTTGGCGGCCTTGGGGGTTTTCGGCCGGGCCTTGAGCGCCGGCGCCTCCGGCAATCCTTTGGCCGCCATCGGCGTCATGAGAGGCCTGACCCAGAACATCGGCTATAAGCTGCCCTATATGGTGCTGGTGATCGTCCTGATCAACTACTACAAAACCAGTTCGATCTCCGGAATCGCGGCGCTGCAGCAGGTGCAAGGCTGGTCTGTCCTGAAGATGCCCCTGGGGGTCCTGGTGGCGTTCATCTCGCTGCACGGCATGCTGGGCAAAAAGCCTTTTGACACCTATCTGGCGCCTTCGGAGGTGGCTTCCGGGCCTATGGTGGAATTTGGCGGCAAATATTTAGGCCTGCTGAACATTGCCCATGAGATCGCCGTATTTGTTGAAATCAGCCTCTTCGTGAATCTGTTTTTGGGCGGCGGCGCCACCCTTGCGGAATTTCTGCTCAAATACATGGCAGTCTACCTTCTTAGCAGCTGCCTGGGGGCGGTCATGGGCCGTTTGCGGGTGGAGCAGGTGGTTCGTTTCTATTATAAAGTGCCCATTGGTCTGACCATCCTTCAAGTCCTGTTGTTTACATTGCTGTATGGGGGGGTGTCCTAAATGCCGAAAAAACAGCTGCCTTCCCGGTTCTATCCGGTGAAGCATGAAATGCAGACGGTGGAAGCGCCTGCGGAGAAAATCAGCCCGCAGCAGCGGGCGGAAACCTGGGAAAAAATCGCCCAGTATTTTCGAGCCAATTCCCTGTGGATGCTGAATTACTGCACGGGCTGCTGTGCCATCGAACTGCCCTTGGTCATGACCAGCCGCTTTGACATGGAGCGCCTCGGCATGATGCCCATGGCCACCCCCAGGCAAGCCGACATCCTTTTAGTGACCGGCTACGCCAGTCTGAAAACCCTGCGGCGTCTTATTTATACCTACGAACAAATGGGAACGCCGAAATACGTGGTCGCCTTTGGCCCCTGTGCCGTCAACGGCGGGATCTACCATGATGCCTATGCCGTCCTGAATCGGCTGGACCTGTATCTGCCGGTGGATCTGTACATCGCCGGCTGCATGCCCAAACCGGAAGCGGTGATGAGCGGTTTTATGAAGCTGATTGAATTGATCGAATCCGGGAAGGCAACGGGCTGGAAGGATTACGAGCAGCGTTACGAATGGTACAAGAAAAACCAGCTGGAGGCGGTGGGGGAGGTGTTCATCCATGACGAATTCCATGAATAGCGTCAAAGCCCGGTGGGCTGCCCAGATGCGTGGGATGTTTCCCGATGCCCGGCTGAAAAAAGACCGGGGGACTGAGATGACGTATGAGATCCTCCCTCGGGATCTCCACCAGATCCTGGCCTATCTGAAAAATTCGGGCTGGCGTCAGCTGTCCATGATCACCGGGGTGGACTGGATCGAAGAGGGGCAATTCGAATTGGTGTACAACCTGTTCGACTGGGAGCAGGGTCTTCGGGTGCTTTTGAGCATAAGGATCGGCCGGGACAAGCCCCAGGTGCTGACCATTACCAATATCTACGCCGGCGCCCAGTATTATGAACGGGAGATCCATGAATTCTTCGGCATCGAGTTCATCGGCAACGAAGATGCCCTTAAGTCCCTGTTTCTGGAACGCTGGGATGCTTTGCCGCCCCTTCGCAAGGATTTCGATTCCCGGGCCTACTCGGATAAAAAATATGTGAAACGTTTCTACGACCCGGTCTACGGCCCTCAAGGAGGTGCTCCCTTTGAGCGAAGTTAAGTTATTTTTCGGCCCCCAGCATCCCGGAATGCACGGCAATGCCTCCGTCCATCTGTATGTTGAAGGGGATACCGTCAAAAAGGCGCGCCTGGTGCCGGGCATGCTGCACCGGGGCTTTGAAAAGTCCATGGAAAACCATACCTGGATGGGCAATGTGGCTCTGATCCCCAGAGTCTGCGTGGCAGAGCCGGACATCAATGAAATGGTGTTCGCCCAGGGGGTGGAGGCCATCGCTGAAATCGACATTCCGGAGCGGGCCCATTATATCCGGATGATCATCATGGAAATGACCCGGATCCTGGCCCACATGATGAGCCTGGGCGCGATTTCCAGCCCTACGGGCCTCTATACCGTCAACCATTGGATGCAGGCGGACCGGAATGATATGATGGACATTTTCGAAGAGATCACCGGCCACAGGGTCTATCATATGTACATCGTTCCCGGCGGTGTACGCAGAGAGCTTCCTCCGGGCATCGAAAAGCGGATCCTGGATTATTTTACGGAATTTGAACGGCGCATCCCCGAATACCAGGCGCTGGTTTTTGAAAACCCCACGATTCTGGCCCGTTTGAAAGACAATATCCTGCTGCCGGCGGAGGTGGTCTGGGAGCTGGGTGTCACGGGAATCGGGATGCGTTCCGCAGTGGGCAAACCCTATGACGTCCGGAAGGTCACCCCCTACGCCCGGTATGATCAGGTGGAATTTGAAGTGCCCGTCGCAACCTATTCCGACGCGTACACCCGTTCCATTTTCAAAGTCATCGAAATCAAAGAAAGCATCCGGATCATCCGGCAGGCCTTTGACATGATGCCGGGCGGCAAGGTCAATGTGAAGATGGCGGCCGGAAACGCCCTGAAATGGACGGTGCCCAAGGGGCAGACCTATTCCGCCGTAGAATCCGCCCGGGGAGAGTTTGGCTATTATATCGTTTCCGACGGCAAAACCCAGCCTTACCGGATCGCAGTGCGGGGAGCTTCTTTTCCCCAGGGCTTTTTGGGCGTCGAGCGTTATATGCCCGGCGTGCGGCTGGATGACGCGCCCCTTTGGTATGATACCATGGGCGTTTGCACACCGGAAATCGACCGATAGGAGGGGCTGGTATGGAAATAAAAAAAGATCTCTTCAGTCCGCTGAAGGCCTGGAAATACGCCTTTAAAACGCCGGTTTCCTTTCCGATGGAAGATATCAAAGACCGGCCCCGGGAAAGCCAGGACAATGCCAGAGGCTTTCACATCAACGACCTCAGCAAATGCATCGGCTGCGGCGCCTGCGCAGAAATCTGCCCGACGGAAGCCATCGTTATGGTGAAGCGGAAGGACCTGGAGGAAAAGGAAGGCGAGCATCCGGAGCGGCCCACCATGGACTATGGGCGCTGCTGCTTCTGTGCGATGTGCGTGGACATCTGCACCTCCGGCTCCCTGAAGATGAGCAAGGCTTATGTTCTCAATACGCCGGACCCTCAGAAACTCTACGTGATGCCTGAGGAAAGTTTTCCGGCACCCGGAGGCGACATCCTCGGCTATGATAAAACGCCGGAATCGGATCTGCTGGATCTGAAACGGGCGGAAATGCCCGCCGTCGCTGGAGCCCAGGCTAAGAAATCATTTGTGGAGATCCTGAAGGGATACTCAATGGAACAAGCCAGGGCGGAAGCGGCCCGCTGTATCGGCTGCGAGATCTGCGTGAAAACCTGTCCGGCGAATATGCACATCCCGGAATATATTGACGCCGTTTGGCAGGGAGACCTGGCGGAAGGTCTGGCGCAGATGTACAAAACCAATCCTTTGCCCGGCATTTGCGGCAGCATCTGCACCCACAAATGTGAAACGGTCTGCGCCATCGGGAAACGGGGCGAGCCGGTGGCCATCCGCTGGCTGAAGCGATACATTGTGGACAACGCGCCGGAAGCCATGTATGAGGAAGTCCTCATGGCACCAGTCAGCAAGCCCGGACAGGGCCGGGTGGCGGTGGTGGGCGGCGGTGCCGCGGGTTTGTCCGCCAGCTACTACCTGCGGACCATGGGGTATCAGGTAGACCTGTATGAAGCCAAGCCCCTGGTGGGCGGCGTCGCCCGATACGGCGTGCCGGCTTATCGTTTGCCGGATGAACGACTGAACAAGGATGTTGAGCTGCTGGAAAAGATCGGCGTAAAATTTTTGGTGAACACCAAGGTCGGGCAGGATATCACGCTGGACGCCCTGCATGACCAGTATGACGCGGTATTCCTGGCCAGCGGCCTGCCTCAGTCCCGCGCGCTGAAACTGGAGAACGGCGACCATCCGGATGTCCGCTATGCCATGCCCTTCCTGGCCGCGGCCCGTGATTATCAGCGGGGAGCCGGAGAAATGCCGGATGTGGCTGAAAAGGCGGTGGTCATCGGCGGCGGAAATGTGGCCTTCGACGTGGCCCGGACGATCCTGCGGCTGCAGCAGAAAAAGTACGGACATAGCCATGTCAGCCTGGTGTCTCTGGAAACCCGGGACATCCTGCCGGCGGATCTCGAGGAAATCGAGGAAGGCGAGGCGGAGGGCCTCCGTTGCCACTGCGGGTTTGGCCCCCAAGGGATCGAGCTGTTTCAAGGCAAGATCCGGGGACTGAATACGGTGAAGTGTTTGTCCGTCTTTGATGAAAAACGCAATTTCTGCCCTGTGTTTGACCCGGAACAGAAAGGAATGATCGAAGGCAGCCAGGTTTACGTGGCGGTGGGCCAAATGAACGAGCATACCTATTTCACCCCGGAACATCTTGAGAGGATCGCCCTCAAAGGGGGCAAGGTCCAGGTGGATGACTGGGGACAGGTAAAAGGTGCCCCTTGGCTGTTCGCCGGCGGGGACATCGTCCATGGGCCGGACATGATCCATGGGATCGCCGATGGGCACAAAGCGGCCCGGGGAATCGACGTTTACCTGCAGTCCCGGTCAGAAACAGCATAAAGGCGTCCTCTGCGCTTACCCCCGCGGCGCTTGACGAAATAAGAAGAGCACCAGAAACCTGCTTCTGGTGCTCTTTGCCCTGTCAAAAAGGATTTTGGCGCCGGGAGGATCAGGTTTCCTGGAGATCGCCGCCCAAAGCCCCTGTTTCGGCCATCCGACGGCGGATCTCCTTCAGGACGGGGACCGTCAAAGGAATGGACATGAGGAAGGTGCCAAGGTCAGCCAGCGGCTGGGTGATCTGTACACCGTACAAGCCCAGGAAAACCGGAAGGGTGAAGATCAAGGGGAGGAAAAAGATGCCCTGGCGGCCCATGGACAAGAGGGAGGCCTGCCGGGTTTTTCCGATGGCCTGGGTCAGCATATTGGCCATAATGATCCAAGCCTGCAAAGGAAAGATAACGCATTGGTAACGGAGGGCCAGGGCACCGATCCGGACCACCTCCAGGTCCTCTTTCCTGAAAAAGGTCAGGATGGGGGTGGCAAAGAGGAAGCTGACGATGCTGAGAATCAGGAACACGGTGGCCGCCACCTTCAGGGAGAACCAGAACGCCGTCCAGACGCGATCAAAACGCCTGGCACCATAATTGAAGCCGCAGACCGGCATGAAGCCTTGGCCGAAACCCAGCATGGCGGCAATCATAAAAAAACTGTACCGGGCAACGATGGACATGGCGGCAATGGCCGCATCCCCGAAGGGGCCGGCCGCCAGATTCAGGCTGATGGCCGCCAGACTGGCCAGCATCTGTCGGTAGAAAGAAGGCATTCCGTTGCGCAGGATTTCCAGGTGGAGCGGTTTGCTGAAGGTAAAATATTTCAAACGGATCTGAACACCGCCCAGATCTTTCATGCAGAAATAAAGCAGGATCAGAAAGCTGACCAACTGGCTGAGGATCGTGGCGATGGCCGCCCCGGCGATGCCCATCCCGAAGGTGAAGATGAACAGAGGATCCAGGAGGATGTTCAGCACACCGCCGACACTGATCCCAACCATACCGTAAAAGGCGCTGCCCTGCGCCCTAAGAACGTTGTTCATGACAAAGGAGGCCGCCATGTAAGGCGCGCCGATCAGGATATACTGGCCATAAGCCCGGGCATAAGGGAGGATGGTGGGCGTCGCGCCAAGCTGTCCCATCAGAGGGTCAGTGTACAGAAGGCCGTAGAGCGTAATGACCCCGCCAATGATCAAAGAGGCGAAGAAGGCGGTGGAGGCTGCCCGGCTGGCGCCTTCATGGTTTCTTTCCCCCAACAAACGGGAGGAATAGGTGCCGGCCCCCATACCCAGGGTAAAGCCGATGGCCTGGATGATGGCCATCAGGGAGAAGACGACACCGACGGCGCCGGAGGCGCTGGTGCTGATCCGGCTGACAAAGTAGGTGTCGGCCATATTGTAGATCGAGGTGACCAGCATACTGATGATGGGCGGGATCGCCAACTCCAAAATCAGCTTTTGGATAGGGGTTTCCGTCATTTTGCGAAAACGCCGTTCCGTTTGGTCCATGGCTTCCATGGAATCACAGCCTTTGCTTGAAAATAGCCCGTCTGAAAATGATTAGAATTCAAACAGAATGGAATAAGGTCATTATACCGCGT
>CALMWJ010000116.1 GCA_937873525.1 uncultured Peptococcaceae bacterium
CGATTTCAGCGCCCGAAGCCCCAGCGGCAGCCTTCAGATACCAGGGAGCTAACGAGGAATGGATGTATTTTGAATTGATGGCGCAGATCAGCAGTTTCATAGAATCCTCCGAATGTGGTTATCGTTCCTTGGATAGCAAACGCTTCTATATATTATAACACAACCTTCAGCCGGGCAGGATGCCGGCAGACGCCTGCAAAGCCAGCCTAGCATCTGGACGTATAAACGATGTCCCGGAATTCTTTACGAAGCAGCTGTGTGATCATGGGATGATCGATTTTGAACCGTCTGGATTCCAGTTTGCAAACCGGCATGATTTCCATCAAGGAGTTTGTCAAAAAAATCTCATCCGCCGCCAGCAGCTCTTCTTCCGGGAAGGCGCCGATCTCCAGCGGGATCCCAAGCCCGCGAATGAGTTCGATCACCTTTTCCCGGAGGATCCCGGGCAGGATGCCGCAGGAAACCGCAGGGGTACGAACCACCCCGTCTTTCACCCAAAAGAGGTTGGTGAATGTTCCTTCGCTGAGATGGCCGTCGGTGTTGAGAAAAATGGCTTCATCAAAATGGTTCTTCAGGGCTTGTTCCTTTTCCAGGTAATTTTCAAGGTAATTGCCGGATTTGATGTAGGTCAGCCGGGCATAGGGATTCCGCTTGCCGGAAGCCATACAGATCCGGAAACCCTTTTCATAGCGGGATGGGACGTAGCGGTTTTCTTTTACCGTGAGCAGCAGATCATAGTGCCCGCTGCCCTTGGAATACTGGATCCGCAAAGCGCCCTCGTCCAGCCGGCAGGTTTGGATCGCCTGACGGCACAAATCCACAAAATCCGCCAGCGCCAAGGGCAGAGGCATTCCCAGTGCGGCGCAGCTTTCTGAAAAGCGCCGCCAATGCGCCTCCGCAAAAAGAATGCGTGCTCCGGAAAATTTCAGGGTTTCGAACAGTCCGAAACCATAGGCGCAGCCTTCGCCCGCGGCGGCCACCATGGCCTGGTCCGCGCGCACCCAGGTGCCGTTCAGCCAAGCATCCATCCGATTCCTCCTCACGACCAGCCCCGCAGGGCTTCCTTCAAGGCTTTCGCTTTATCCAGCGATTCCTGATACTCCGCATCCTCATCCGAATCCCAGACGATTCCTCCGCCCGCCTGAAAATAGGCCTTGCGATCTTTGCAGAGGATGGTCCGGATGGCGATGTTCAGGTCCGCATCGCCATTCCATCCAATGTAGCCGATGGCGCCTGTGTAAACCCCCCGGGCGGTGGGCTCCAATTCGTCGATGATTTCCATGGCCCGTATTTTCGGAGCGCCGGTGATGGATCCTCCCGGGAACATGGCTGCCAGACAATCCAAGGCATCCACTTCGTCCCGCAATTCGCCGGAAACCGTTGCGGCCAGATGATGGACCGTCGGATAGGTTTCGGGATGGAAGATTTCCGGTACCGTGACCGTGCCGGGCTTGGAGACCTTTCCAAGGTCATTCCGTTCCAAATCCACGATCATCAAAAGCTCCGCCCGGTTTTTTTCACTGGCCAGCAGCGTTGCGAGATTGTTCCGGTCCTCCGCTGCCGTTTGCCCCCTGGGGCAAGTGCCTTTGATGGGGCGGGTTTCAGCCGTTCTTCCGCTGATCCTGAGAAGCCGCTCCGGTGAGCTGCACAGGATATGGCCATGGCCGAAATCCAGCATGCAGGCAAAGGGCGCCGGATTGATCTGCCGCAGCCTGCAATAAACCTCAAAAGGACTTTCCTCCAGGGCGCACTGGAAGCGCTGGGTAAAATTGACCTGATAGACATCGCCATCCGCGATAAATTGTTTGATCCGCCGGATGGCTGTATCGTATTCCTCCCGGCTCATATTGGCCTTCAGCTCCGCAGCCGATCCGCCGGACCCGGTCGGCCGGTCTGGGCTGGAGGTCTTTGCCGCGGCGATCCGTTGCCGAAGGTCCTCCAGCACCGTTTCCTCATCCGCCTGGATGCCCAGAGCCGCCGCGAAGACCTTGCCCCGGCTATGGTCCATGGCAAGGATTCCATCATACAGCCCCATGAAGCAATCGGGGATTCTCACGTCATCCGGAGGACGAACCGTCCTGCCGTCCGCCGGCCGGTTGAAATCATAACCAAAATAACCTACCGCACCGCCGGCAAAAGGCAATGCCGTCTGGTACGCCATGGAATATTCCGCCAGCAGTTTTCTCAGCTCATCCAACGGCGCTCCTTCGAAGACGCTGGTTTTTTCATTGCGCCGCACCGTGATGATGCCGCCTTCACTCTGAAAGCTGGCAAAGGGACCGAAACCTATGAAGGAGAATTTCCCCAGTTTCCCGTGATCCATCCCGCTGTCCAGAATAAAACTGAAGGGCTCGTCCTTGAATAGTGAATAGAGCTGGAAACTGTTCAGATTTGTCTTGATTTCCTGGATCCGCATTCACTCACCTGCCTGTCCGTGCTTTGGCCAAGTCGAGAAAGTTTTCCAGCATTCGCATTCCGCCGCGTGTCAAGAGGGCTTCCGGATGGAATTGGACCCCTTCCAGCAAGGCCTCTTTGTGGCGTATGCCCATGATTTCTCTGTCGGAGGTTACCGCCGTGATTTCAAGACAATCCGGCAGCGTATCTCGTTCAAGAACCAAAGAGTGGTAACGGGTCACTTCCAGCGGGCTGGGCAAACCGCAGAAAAGTCCCTGTCCATCGTGGCTTATGGGATGGACTTTGCCGTGGACCGGCCTTGCGGCCCGGATGACACGCCCTCCCAGGGCATCACCGATGGTCTGATGCCCAAGACAAATGCCCAGGATCGGGATCACGCCTTGAAATGTTTTCACCACAGCACGGCAAATCCCTGCGCCTGCAGGGGTTCCGGGCCCCGGGGACAAGACGATCATGGCCGGTGCCATGGCTCTGATCGCATCGATGTCCAAGGCATCATTCCGGCAGACCAGCACCTCTTCCCCAAGGCATTGCAGATACTGGACCAGATTATACGTAAACGAGTCATAGTTATCGATCATCAGGATCAACGTCCCATCACCGCCTTTATCAGAGAATTATATCCTATATGAAAGAAGAAGAGAACCGCCGTTTTTAAATCGGCGATGCTCTTCTTCTCGGGGGATTTCCGGAAGGGTCAGCCTGCAGGCATGGGCAGACCCTTGGGGCATTCTATTTCTTAGATTCCTCGGTTGGTGTATTTGGTGTGGAGCAGGTGATGGGATTTTTCGCCCAGAGGCTCCTTAAGGAATTCTGCATAGATTTGGGTGATGGCAGGGTTTTCATGGGATTTACGGATCGGCATATTGGCGTCCACCTCGTAAAGCGCGTTGATCCTCTTTTGGCGGATCTCGTTGGTGGTGCCGTAAGACTGTCCGCCGCCGCCGATACAGCCGCCGGGGCAGCACATCACTTCAATAAAGGTATAGTCCGCTTCGCCGTTCTTGATGGATTCGCAGATTTTCTTGGCATGGGCCAGACCATGAGCCACCGCCACATTGACCTTGGTTCCCCCCAGGTCGACGGTGGACTTCTTCACACCCTCCATGCCGCGGACATCTTCAAATTCCAGCTTCTGCAGGGTTTCCCCTGTGACAACTTCGTAAACCGTGCGAAGAGCCGCTTCCATAACACCGCCGGTGGCTCCGAAAATAGCCGCGGCACCGGTGGATTTGCCCAGGGGATCGTCGAATTGTCCATCCGGCAGGTTATTGAAGTCAACGCCGCCCTGCTTCAGCATCCTGCCCAGTTCACGGGTGGTCAGGACCGCATCCACATCCTGGTAACCGCTGTCACACATTTCAGGACGGTTTGCTTCGAATTTCTTGGCGGTACATGGCATGATGGAAACCACAAACATATCCTCCGGCGCTACGCCGCCGGCTTGGGCATAATAGGTCTTGGCCACCGCGCCAAACATCTGCTGAGGGGATTTGCAGCTGGAAATATGGGGCAGCAGTTCCGGATAATAATGCTCGATGTATTTGATCCAGCCGGGGCTG